>JBIIDQ010000064.1:0-8025 GCA_044238295.1 Vulcanococcus sp. | reverse complement strand
GGCAGCCCCGCCGCCAGGTCAGCCCATCGATCCGGTTGCCCAGCGTGGATCCATCCAGGTGCTGCGCGATCTCGATCAGGCTCTATCGGGCGCTGATGCGGTGATGACCCTGCGCCTCCAGAAAGAGCGCATGAACCAGCACATGCTCACCAGCCTGGAGAGCTATCACCGCGCCTACGGTCTCACCCATCAACGCCTCGATGCCCGCGCCCCAGGTGTGCCTGTGCTGCACCCAGGCCCGGTCAACCGGGGGGTGGAAATGAGTGGAGCTCTGCTCGATGACCTCCAGCGTTCCCTGGTGGAGCAGCAGGTGACCAACGGCATTTCAGTGCGCATGGCACTGCTCTATCTGATGGCGGCCAGCTGAACGGTTTCAGAGCAGCTTGAAACCTTCAAGCAGCAGCCCGTAGCAGAACCCGATCCGGGTCATATCGAGCAGTTGCAGGCCAAGGTGGTCACCCGCACGTTGCAGCAGTGGTTTGCGCGTTCGGATCGCCAGCTCAATCAACAGCACGCAGATCAGCGCTGCTGGTGGATCCAGAAAGGCCCGTGCCCCGGTGAGTGTGCCCACTCCATTGCCGATCAGGAAGCTGCCGAGCAGCACGATCAGTAGGAGTGAGAGGCGGCGCCAGGGGTTTCGGGCCCATTGCTCCAGCCTCGGCCAGGCCCCGCCCAGGCTCTGCTGGAGCCGGGTGCGCTGCAGTGGGCGGGAGCTGTTCAATCAGTGATCAGCCGTCGCTGTCTTTCTTGCGGGAGCCTTTGCCTTCCAGCAGCTCCAGCAGCGCTTCCATCTGGGCCATCACGCCGCGCACTTCGCCGGCTTCGGGCAGGAGGCCATCGTCCATCACGCCCTGGTGCATCTCGCGCAGTTCCTGGCGGATGTAGCGCAGGTGACTCACCACCTGCTCGCGCTTCGACTGCGACATGCGTTCGACTAGGGACAGACTGATCTGTCCCTTTTACCGCATCGCCCTCTAGCAGAGACTGGGCCGTGGTCAGCCTGTCGAACCCCACAGGCGTTACACAGCTTGCGTTAAGCCCTATTTCTGGCCGAATTTGGCCTTTGCCTCTTCGTAGAAGACCAGCTCCACGCTGCTGAGACCAGCTTCTTTGGCAAGCGCTTCAATCCGCTTGCGCACCGCTGGTCGCACAAAGAAAGGGATCTCTTTGAGCTTTGCTTCGGCTTCTGCGCTCCAGTTCATCGCCGTTTGCATCGCCGACCTTGATGGTCTGCCCTTGGGTGGATGGAGAATAGGGGACTCGAACCCCTGACCTCTGCGGTGCGATCGCAGCGCTCTACCAGCTGAGCTAATTCCCCGCGGCCCCTCGTTTGACGAGAGCCTGGCGAGAACTTATCAGTCTTTACTGGTGCTGCTGCGGCTCATCCATTTCAACTGCGGCCCCCAGTCATGACCGAGCCCGCCGTCATCACACCCGAGCTGCTGGCTGAGCTCGATGAAGCATCCGTGGCTGAGCTGGCCCGCCGTCTTGAAGACGACGACTACCCCAACCCGTTCGACGGACTGAAGGATTGGCACCTGTTGCGTGCCGTCGCGATTCATCGCCCTGACCTAGCGCGCCCTTACGTGCACCTGGTCGACCAGGAACCCTTTGATGAGGACTGACCCCCTGCCGCAGGGGCCCCTGGACTCCCTCCGCGGGCGACACATTCTTGTGGGGATCAGCGGCAGCATCGCTGCCGTGAAATTGCCGCTGTTGGTGAGCGCCCTCGCCAAGCGTGGGGCCGAGGTGCGTTGTGTACTCACGCCCAGCGCAGCCCAGCTGGTGAGCCCTGTGGCGTTGGCGAGCCTCAGCCGAGAGCGCTGCTATCTCGACGCTGATCAGTGGAGCCACACCGCTCCGCGACCGTTGCATGTGGAGCTGGCGGAGTGGGCGGAGCTGGTGCTGTTGGCGCCGTTGAGCGCCACGAGCCTTGGTCGCTGGGTGCACGGCTTGGGCGACACGCTGCTCGCCTCGACCCTGCTGGCCACGGAAGCGCCTGTGCTCGCCGCCGCAGCGATGAACACGTCGATGTGGGCGGCGCCAGCGGTGCATGCCAACTGGGAGCAGCTGCAGCGGTTCGAGCGGGTGCTTCCTCTCGGGCCCGCGGAGGGACTACTCGCCTGTGACCGCATGGGTTCTGGCCGCATGGCTGAACCCGCTTTGCTGCTCTTGGCGCTGGAAACCCTGGCTTGCTGGGGCTGGCGGCGTGATTGGCAGGGCAAGCGGCTGTTGGTGAGCGCCGGCCCCACGCGCGAATGGCTGGATCCGGCGCGTTGCATGACCAACCCCAGCACCGGACGGATGGGGGTCTTGCTGGCTCAGGCCGCGCGACTGCGGGGTGCTGAGGTGCAGTTGGTGCACGGGCCCCTGCAGGTGGAGCCTGCGTGGCTGGAGGGGTTGCAGTGCCATCCCATCACCACAGGTGCGCAGCTGCAGGAGGCGTTGCAGGAGCTGCAGCCACAGGTGGACGCCGTTGCCATGGCCGCGGCGGTGGCCGACCATCGTCCGGCTGTGGCCCACAGCCACAAACCTGACAAGGCCGCTGCCGCCGCGGCCATGGCTGCTGGATGGGAGCCGGTGCCGGATCTCTTGGTGGAGCTGGTGCAGCGGCGCCTGCCAGGGCAGGTGATTCTTGGTTTTGCTGCCCACAGCGGCGATGTGTTGCCTCAGGCACGCGCAAAGAAGGCGCGGAAGGGATGCGATTGGCTGTTTGCCAATCCGATCGATCAACCTGCTGCAGGTTTCGGCAGCGATCTCAATCAGGGTTGGCTACTCGGGCCGGACGGTGCTGAGGAGCGTCTCGAACCGATGGCCAAGCTCGCTCTGGCCCATCGGTTGCTCACGGCCTTGCGCAGTGATGGATTACGCGGCCAGGGCTGAGCCCGAGTCGCCGCTTTGAAGCAGATCCATAAACGTGCGTAGCTGCAGCCTGGGGATATAGGGCCAGCCACCACTCTTCTCCATGCCCTGCAGCAGGTTGAACAGCTCACCGCGATCGGCGGGCAGGCTGGAACGGAAGGGGCCGTCCTGGATGTTGCGGTGCAGATTCTCGAGTCGGCGTAGCAGCAGCAGCAGCGCTTCAGGCTCGCCATCGACTTCGTCGGCCAGCGACTGAATGCTGAGAAGTTCTTCGCTCAAGCGCGCTTCCCAGTCGTCTGTAGCCAGGTTGGTGGTCGCCTGAAGATCGCTGCTGCCGTCCGTCATTCGTTTCTGGTCGTCCGCCCTCGCATACAGGTTGTTGAGAGCCGCGACATGGTACGCGGAATGGGCTTTTTGCACCGGTAGTATCCGCAGCGGGCGCACCCCCAATCAGAGGTTTTCCCCTGCCAGACCGGCTTCTCCCCATGCGTTTCCGTCCCCTGCTGGCCCTTGCGCTGGCGCTCTGTCTCACCCTCGTGACCGCCTGCAGCGGCGGCGCCAAGGCTGTTGATCGGGCCAACCTCACTTACGACGACATCCACAACACCGGTCTGGCTAACGACTGCCCGACCCTGCCCGATTCGGCTCGGGGTTCGATCAGCCTGGATGCATCTGCCAAATATCAGTTGCGTGAAATCTGCATGCACCCCTCTGAGGTGTACGTGAAGGGTGAGCCCGCCAACAAGCGCCAAGAAGCGCAGTTCGTGCCTACCAAGATCCTCACCCGCTTCACCACCAGCCTTGATCAGGTGTATGGCGATCTGGCCGTGAGCGGCGATGCCATCAAATTCCAGGAACAGGGCGGCATTGACTTCCAGATCGTGACCGTGCTGCTGCCCGGTGGCGAGGAAGTGCCTTTCACGTTCTCCAGCAAGGATCTCGACGCCACCGCTGACGGTGCTGCGATCACCACCAGCACCGACCTCAACGGCAACTACCGCGTTCCCAGCTACCGCACGTCGAACTTCCTTGATCCCAAGGGTCGTGCCCTTACCACCGGCGTGCAGTACGCCCAGGGCCTTGTGGCTCTCAATGGTCAAGACGATGAGCTCGCCCGCGAGAACAGCAAGCGCTATATCGACGGCACTGGCGAGATGAATCTCTCAATCACCAAGGTGGATGCTTCTACCGGTGAATTCGCCGGTGTGTTCACGGCTATTCAGCCTTCCGATACGGATATGGGTAGCCACGATCCCGTCGATGTGAAGATCACCGGCCAGCTCTACGGACGCCTCGAGAAGATCTGAACCTCTAGCCCCTCGCCGGGATGTAAGAGAACACAACCCTGGGGGCCCCTTTGGCCCCTTTTTTGTGCCCACCGCCAGCAGGCCTGTAGCTCCGCTCTGGGAGAATCGGCGCCATCGACCGAATACCCGCCGTTATGACCAGCACCGTTGCTGCCTCCAAGGGCCTGATCGCACCCCATGGCGGCAGCCTGGTGGACCTGCGGGTGCCGGCTGAGCAGCGCGAGGCGGTGAAGGCGGGCGTCGACCACGTGGTGGAGTGCTCTGATCGCAACGCCTGCGATGTGGAGCTGCTGATGGTGGGCGGCTTCTCGCCCCTGCGTGGCTTCATGCACCAGGACGACTACCAGTCGGTGGTGGAGAGCAACCGCACCACCAGTGGGCTGCTGTTTGGCCTGCCGATCGTGATGGACACCCAGCGCGATGACATCGCGGTGGGCCACAAGCTGCTACTCACTCACCGCGGCCAGGAGCTTGCCGTGATGACCGTGGAGAGCAAGTGGGAACCCGACAAGGCCCGTGAGGCGGTGGGCTGCTACGGCACCTCTTCGCTCGAACACCCGGCCGTGAAGATGATCGCCACCGAGCGGGGTCGCTACTACCTCGGTGGTGCCATCCAGGGCCTGGAGCTGCCCAAGCGTGTCTTCCCTTGCAAAACTCCGGCTGAAGTGCGCGCCACCCTGCCCGAGGGGCAGGACGTGGTGGCCTTCCAGTGCCGCAACCCCATTCACCGCGCTCACTACGAGCTGTTCACCCGCGCCCTCGACGCCACCAACGTGAGCGATGCCGGCGTGGTGTTGGTGCATCCCACCTGCGGCCCCACCCAGGACGACGACATCTCCGGTGAGGTGCGCTTCCAGACTTATGAGCGTTTGGCCGCTGAGGTGAACAACCCCCGCATCCGCTGGGCGTACCTGCCCTACTCGATGCACATGGCTGGCCCGCGCGAGGCGCTACAGCACATGATCATCCGCAAGAACTACGGCTGCACCCACTTCATCATTGGACGTGACATGGCGGGCTGCAAGAGCTCGATCAGCGGCGATGACTTCTACGGCCCCTATCAGGCTCAGGATTTCGCCCGCGATAACGCCCCCGAGCTCGGCATGGAAACCGTGCCATCGCTCAACCTGGTGTTCACCGAGGAGGAGGGCTACGTGACAGCCGAGCACGCCGAGGCCCGCGGGCTGCACGTGAAGAAACTCAGCGGCACTCAGTTCCGCAAGATGCTGCGCAGCGGCGAGGAGATCCCCGAGTGGTTCGCCTTCCGTAGCGTGGTCGAGGTTCTGCGATCAGCCGCCTGAGAGCGGTTAACATTCCTTAATCACAGCGGAGAATCAAGTGAAGAAGCGCTGGCGTAACGCGGGCCTCTACGTGCTCCTGGCCGTGGTGGTGATCGCTGTTGGTACGGCCTTCCTCGATCGCCCCGATCCGGCCAATGCGCCGCGCACGCTTCGCTATAGCGATTTCGTGGAGGCTGTTGAGGGCAACGAAGTGTCGCGGGTGCTGATCGCTCCTGATCGCGGCACTGCCCAAGTGGTGGAGAACAACGGCCAGCGCGCCGTTGTGAATCTTGCCCCCGACAAAGATCTGCTCAAGCTGCTGGAAGACCACAAGGTTGATATCGCTGTTGAGCCTTCTCGTCAGGCTCAGCCCTGGCAGCAAGCGATCGGTTCGCTGATCTTCCCGTTGCTGCTGCTCGGCGGCCTGTTCTTCCTGCTGCGCCGCGCCCAGGGCGGTGGTGGCAACCCCGCGATGAACTTCGGCAAGAGCAAAGCTCGGGTTCAGATGGAGCCTCAAACCCAGGTGACCTTCGGCGATGTGGCCGGTATTGAAGGCGCCAAGCTCGAGCTCACCGAGGTTGTCGACTTCCTCAAGAATCCCGATCGCTTCACCGCCGTCGGCGCCAAGATCCCCAAGGGCGTGCTGCTGGTGGGCCCTCCAGGCACCGGTAAAACCCTGCTCGCTAAGGCCGTTGCCGGTGAGGCTGGTGTGCCCTTCTTCTCGATCTCTGGTTCGGAGTTTGTGGAGATGTTCGTGGGCGTGGGCGCCAGCCGCGTGCGCGACCTCTTCGAGCAAGCCAAGAAGAACGCGCCTTGCATCGTGTTTATCGACGAGATCGATGCCGTTGGCCGTCAGCGCGGCGCCGGCCTCGGCGGCGGTAACGACGAACGGGAGCAGACCCTCAACCAGCTCCTCACCGAGATGGATGGCTTTGAGGGCAACACCGGCATCATCATCGTGGCCGCCACCAACCGCCCCGACGTGCTGGACGCGGCGCTGATGCGTCCCGGCCGTTTCGATCGCCAGGTGGTGGTGGATCGCCCGGACTACGCCGGTCGTCTCCAGATCCTCGGCGTCCATGCCCGCGGCAAGACCCTCGCCAAAGACGTCGACCTCGACAAGATCGCCCGCCGTACCCCCGGGTACACCGGCGCTGATCTCGCCAACCTGCTCAACGAGGCGGCCATCCTTGCTGCTCGCCGTGAGCTCACCGAAATCTCCATGGATGAGGTGAACGACGCGATCGAGCGCGTGATGGCTGGTCCTGAGAAGAAAGACCGCGTGATGAGCGAGAAGCGCAAGCGTCTCGTTGCTTATCACGAAGCCGGCCACGCCCTGGTGGGTGCTCTGATGCCTGACTACGACCCGGTGCAGAAGATCTCGATCATTCCCCGCGGCAACGCCGGCGGTCTCACCTTCTTCACCCCCAGTGAAGAGCGGATGGAATCTGGCCTCTACTCCCGCGCTTATCTCCAGAACCAGATGGCCGTTGCCCTTGGCGGCCGTGTTGCGGAGGAGATCGTCTACGGCGAAGACGAAGTCACCACCGGTGCTTCGAATGACCTCCAGCAGGTGGCCCGCGTTGCTCGTCAGATGGTGACTCGCTTCGGGATGAGCGATCGTCTCGGCCCTGTGGCCCTTGGCCGCAGCCAGGGCGGCATGTTCCTCGGCCGCGATATCGCCGCTGAGCGCGACTTCTCTGAAGACACCGCTGCAGCCATCGATGAGGAGGTGAGCCAACTGGTGGCTGAGGCCTACAAGCGAGCCACTGCCGTGCTCAGCGGCAACCGCAAGGTGCTCGATGAGCTGGCTGAGATGCTGGTGGAACGTGAAACTGTCGACGCTGAGGACCTGCAGGAGCTGTTGATTCGCAGCGATGTGCGGGTGGCTGAGTACGTCTGACCCTTCAGCGCTGTTGATCGGTCTGCGCCGCCTGCCCCTGCTGGCGGTGCTTAGACCCAATTCCCTCGATCAGGCTCGCCTGCAGCTCAGCCAGCTGCAAAAGGCGGGCCTTTCGCATGTGGAGTTGGCTGTGCAGCCCACGCCGGATTGGCTTGTGATGGCGGCCACTCTCGTGCGGGAGTTCCCAGGCTTGCAGTTGGGTGCAGCTTCCGTTCGTTGTTCAGCTGGCTTGGCCGCTGCCTGTGATGCGGGGCTTGGCTACGCGGTTTCGCCGATCCTCGAGCCTGATCTGTTGGAGCAGGCCGCTGCTGCTTCGATCACGTTGGTTCCCGGGGTGTTCAGCCCCACGGAGATTGCGGCAGCGGTGCGCTGGGGTGCGCCGGCAGTCAAGCTTTATCCAGCAGCATCCCTGGGTCCTGGTTACTGGCGTTCTCTGGCTGGTCCGCTGCAGCCTTTGCCGTTTTGCATTGCCGCCGGTGGCTTGGCTGTCGCGGATGTCGAGCGTTGGTTGGCGGCTGGGGTGAATGCAGTAGTGCTGGGCCAGAGTCTGTTCGTCGGCGATGGACTCGATCCAGCGCTCCATCGGCTTGTTGTCAAGTTGAGATCAAAGTGCTACCCCTGAGATAGACGATGTTGTCTGCATGTCTCAGCTCACCATCAAGCTCAGCGACAA
>JBIIDQ010000063.1:0-8043 GCA_044238295.1 Vulcanococcus sp. | reverse complement strand
GGTGAGAGTTCACCCGCCAGGATCCAGAGCTCGTCATGCAGCACCTGCGTCTGATCCGGTGTGCCCACATACCAAGGGGCTTCTGGATCCACAGAGAGCTCCTCATGGAGCTGCAGCAAACCCTCCAGAACGCAGGCCGCGAGCTCGGGTGTCATCGCAACGGAAGAACGTCCATCCACGCACGGCGAGGCGTCCGAAATCAAGCGCAATCGAGCTGATCACTCCGCTGCAGCAAGGGCGCTGCAAACGATCCGAGCCCAGTGAATCATTCCTATGACCTGGGTATTCAGGAGCTCGACATGACACACACCACAACCAAAACCGCCGGCCATGAGCTGCTCAGCACTCAAGAGATCGCCCTGCACATGATTGCCAGTGCAGCGCGGGTGCTGCTGATGATCGGCACGGCCGTGCTTGTGGGCGAAGTGGCGGCGGGCCCGGCCCGGCGCTTGATGGCTGCGCGCCGCAATGGCCATGGTTCAGATCAAGCCCCACTGGACTCAGCTCAGGCCGATCTGTAACTCAAACCCGCAAGCTGCTCAGCCTTAGGACTGGATCCACTGCTCCAGCAACGCCAAGGGATCCACTCCCTCCAGAAGCTCATCAGGCACCACGGCCACACGCTTCAAATCCGGAATGCTGCTGCGCACCAAGGCAATGGCGTGATCCGAGTCCATGGCCCGCACCGGTTGGATGCTGCAGCGCTCCTGATCACAAAAGAACACGGAAAACGCTGCCATGGCTGAACTGAGGAGAGGGAATGGGGTGGGCTGCGGTGTGAGGAGTGCAGCCCAGTGCGTCGCTGTGATGACGGCCAGGCGGTGATGACCTCTCCTGACGCGTGAAGCGAGCACTGCTCGTTCATGGCTCAGGTGGACGCTGGAGCGCAAGGCAACACTGGCCCTCGGATCGCTGATGGCTAGGACTAGAGAGCACACCAACCGTTGGTCATGGCCCGCTTTGATTCCCAGCACTTCATCCTTGAACAACTGGAAGACGGATGGATGCTCGAGGCCTCTCACATCACCAAAGATGTGGAGGGCGACTGGATGTTGAACCACGATCAGCTGGAAGAGCTCAAAGCACTCCTGCAGAAAGCGTTGGGCTGAGAGGCCTCAGGCCTCAAAGCCAATTGCGTAGTGGGGCGCGGTGAATTGCAAGTGCGCTTGCCTCGATTCCTCTCAACCACATGACTTCGTCCGTGGTGCCATGGCTGGCGGCGGCGCCGCCTGTGGCCTTTGGCCTGTTCCCCTTGCTACAGACGCTCAGCTGAGTGGAAACAACTCACCCTGCACCAGGCCAGGCATCCGGCGCTTACGCGGCCGTGGCGGCCTCTCGGCCACAGGCGCGAACGCCGGCTCCAGCGGAGGGCGCACCTGTGGCGGCCAGATCACATCAACAGCGCGAAACACCGCATAAGGGGAAGCAACAGGCATGAACCCGAAGCGAAGTACGCCTGTACTAGCCAGTTCGGGTTGGGGTGTCAACCGCCACCCGTAGGCGCGCCAAACCATCCACGCTGCTCCTACCTGGGGCCGAAGGCAATGCGCCAAATCACTGATTGCCCAGTGCGTCCGGCGGCACGAATCTGGTGTCATCAACCCAGGAGGCGTCCGCCATGGACGACACGCCACCGCGCTAGCAGCCAGAAGCACCGCTGACTGCAGGCCCCTGCTCCAACAGTCTTCACCCAACCGTGGGCGGGTCGTCAGTTCGGACACGGATTGGTGCGTCTGAACCGTCGACACTCCATCCGCACCGCCTCAGGTGCCCTCCAGGAGAACCAACTGCCCCACACCTGGAATGCTTGGCCCCAGGCGCCAACGCCAGCAGCTTCGCTCCACTGCCATTGCAACGTGATTGACCAATGACCCTCGGGTGTTGCTCGGGGGTTTTTGATTGCCGCAGCGGCGCAGCAAGCCAAAAGCACATCAGCGCCCTTACCAGAAATGGGGCACAGACGTGCTAACGTTTTAGAAATCCTTACAATTGGGAAGTGGCTCATGTTTACGCTTGAAAGAGCCTCCAAAATCTTTCCCAACACGCTGTCTGCGGATGTTGTTCCCGCCGTCACAGCCCGCTTCCAGCTGCTGAACGCTGAAGATCAATTAGCACTCATCTGGTACGCCTATCTGGAGATGGGCCGCACGATCACCGTGGCCGCACCTGCCGCGGCACGGATGCAGTTTGCCGAGGGCGTGCTCAATCAAATCAAAGCGATGAACTTTGATGAGCAGAGCCAGGTGATGTGTGATCTCGCCAATCGCTCGGATACGCCCATCGGCCGCGCCTATTCGATCTGGTCGGTGAATATCAAGCTGGGCTTCTGGTATCAGCTGGGTGAATGGATGGCAGCCGGTCTCGTCGCTCCCATTCCCGAGGGCTATCAGCTCTCCGCCAACGCAGCCGCAGTTCTGCGCTCACTGCAGGATGTCGAGCAAGGCCAGCAGATCACCCTGCTGCGCAACTTTGTGGTTGACATGGGCTTCGATCCCGAGAAGGGCGAAGGCCAGCGGGTGATGGAGCCGGTCGTACCGCCCACGCCGGAAGAGCAGCGCAAGAAGGTGTTCATCGAAGGGGTGATCAACCCAACGGTGAATAGCTATATGGATCTACTTAACGCCAACGACTTCGACAACCTGATCGATCTCTTCCTGGCCGACGGCGCCCTGCAGCCCCCCTTCCAGAAGCCGATCGTGGGCCGTGACGCGATTCTGCGCTTCTTCCGTGAAGACTGTCAGAACCTGCGGCTGCTGCCCGAGCGGGGCTATGCCGAACCCGCAGACGGCGAGTTCACCCAAATCAAAGTGACCGGCAAGGTGCAAACACCCTGGTTCGGCGCCGGCATTGGCATGAACGTGGCCTGGCGCTTCCTGCTGAGCCCGGAAGGCAAGATCTATTTCGTAGCGATCGATCTACTGGCCTCTCCCGCGGAGCTGCTCAAGCTCGGCCGTTGAGCAACCAGAGCACACCCGCAAGGCCAGCGGCCAAAGGGGTGATCTCGGCCATGCTCGTTCTGGTTGGTTGGCTGATCTCTCTGATCAGCCTTCTCAGGTTGGATCTGTTCAGCCAGAGCGCATGGTGCCTGGTAGCAGCTGTACTCGTGCGAACAGCCTTTCAGACAGGCCTGTTCATCACCGCACACGACGCCATGCACGGGGTGTTAGTGCCGGATGCACCAACCATCAACCACCGGTTGGGAACCTGGTTTCTATGGCTCTACGCCGGGTTGCCCTACCGCAGCTGCCTGCGCAAACACCACTGCCACCACCGCTTTTCAGGAAGCGGGCTGGATCCTGATTTCTGCGCTGATGCCTCGATCGGTGCCTGGGGCTGGTATCGCACCTTCATGGCTGGCTACCTCAGCCCAGGACAGATGATCCGGCTGCTTGGTCTCTGGCTTGGCCTCGCACTGGTGGCCACCCCTGATCACGCCACGGGCTGGTGCAACGTGCTGGTGGTGTGCGTGGCACCGCTACTGCTCAGCTCACTGCAGCTGTTTGTTTTCGGCACTTATCTGCCCCATCGGATTCAGCAACAAGCTGACGATCCACAAGAACCGGTAAGCATTGATCATCCCGTGTGGTTATCGCTGCTCACTTGCTTTCACTTCGGGTATCACCGCGAGCACCACGAGTCCCCACAGCTGGCATGGTTCGAGCTTCCAGCAGAACATCGCCGGCTCAGAGCCCTCGCGCCATCTTGATCTTTTGAGTATCGTCGGACACAGCCATGGCCAAGCCAATGACCGATGCGATGTTGGAAGGCTGGTCGGACGCAGAACAACAAGTAGCCAAGCAGGCCTTTGAGCAGGCCTACCAGCGCACTGTTAAACGACTGATCGCTGAACTCCAAGAGAAAACACAGAATCTCAATTCAGCCGAATCGGTCTGGCAATTACACGACTATCTCAGCATCGAACGGCACACAATTGAAGGCCGCTTCTCGTTTAAGTCTGAAGGAATCTTGTTTGTCTTTGCCAGCTTCGTGAAAGACGACCTGCTGCACATCGACGAACTCGACGGCCTCGATGCCGCCAAGCTGGCCAAAGTCACAGCCATGTCACGCTTCTAAAAGCTCAGATCGCTGACCACAACTCAGATCTGACACAACAACGGCGAACGCAAAGAATGCCGTGACAACCCCATCAATGGTGCCTAGGATCAGCCAGAGCACCACCGATGGCGCTGTCTCGATCACCATGGCCGATCTAGCTAAGGCGCGGCTGGGCTGTATTGACCCAAAGGCCTTGGCCGAATTGCTTCAGCTCACCCCTGATCAGCGGGCACAGCTGATGGCCAGGCTGCGCCAATCTCCGGAGGTCTTACGCCCCGACGGCACGCTCCCCGTGGAAGTGGGATTGGGCTTCACCACCGCCATCAAAGCTCTGAACAATCCGGCCTGCTGAGCCGCGCCTCAAGACCCCAGATGGCTCAACACAGCGCCCAGGTCCATATGGCCGCGCCAATACAGGCCGATCGCCAGCGGCAAAACGGCCACCACCAAAAGTGAAAAGAGAACGGAGAGCGGGAGACGGTTGTCCATCGAGGCATTCTCAACGCCAAAAGCAGCTCCTGGTGCCTCAACAGCAGGAAATCCGCATCGCCCCACCCAGATCCCTTCACGATCCGTTACTATTGGTGAAACGTTCCGTAACGTCTCATGTCCGACTCCACCTCCCGCTTCGGTTTCGTCGGCTTCGCCGAAACCTGGAATGGCCGTCTTGCCATGCTGGGCTTCGTGATCGGCCTTGGCACCGAGCTCCTCACCGGCCAGGGCATCCTTTCCCAGATCGGTCTCGGCTGAAGCCATGACCAATTCACCCGCCAACGAGAAGTGGTACTTGGATCGCGCCAACCAGCAGATCCACATGGAGCAGTTGAAGCGCGTTGAGCTCTTCAATGGCCGTGCCGCCATGCTCGGCATCGTGATCGGAATCATTACCGAGGGCCTGACTGGCGCCGGTATTGCCCATCAGATCGGGCTTGGCGCACTGGTGGACGGCTACGCCGCCTGCCGGACCCAGTTCCTGCCGTTCTGTTTCTGAATCTTCGACGTTGTGTCGGCGTGAACAAGCCCCGGGCCACTGGCCTGGGGCTTTTTTGTATCTAAGAGAGATACCAGCGGAGCATGGCCACCAACTGGCCAGCCGGTCCATGGCCGGTGATCCATTCCCCCACGACCGCCGCGGCAAAGCCGAGCATCGCCACCCGACCGTTCAGCCGCTCGACTCCCTCAAGCGCCGTGGTGTTCCAAGGCCTGCGGGTGGTAAGCCCTTCACCGAAGGCTTCCAAGGGTTCATAGATGTAGTCCTGTTTAGGCACGCCGCACAGCCAAGGGCTCCACAGGCTATTGGCAACCAAGCCAGAGCGATGGCCAGAATGAATGGCACCGCACATCCCTGTGGACACCTCCAGCCTGCGCGCCCTGTTCACCAAGCCCTACGGAGCTCCCGCTCCGACTGAGGCCCAATGGCGCGCTGCCTACAGCGACAACGTGGTGTTCGAAGACCCCACCCAGAAGCACCAAGGTCTTGATGCCTACCTGGCAGCGCAGGAGGGTCTGTTGCGCCGCTGCGACGACGTTCTCCTCAAACCGCTGGCCATCGCCATTGACGGCAACACCGCTTTTGTGGAATGGGAGATGGGTCTCAAGATCAAAGGAATCGAATTCATCTATCCCGGATCATCACGGCTGCTGTTCAACGACGAGGGCAAGATCGTTGATCACCGCGACTACTTCGACTTTGTAGGACCCACCTTTGAACCAGTACCGGTGATCGGCAGCTTCGTGCGCTGGCTCTACAAGCGCTTCGTGGCCTGATCCATCACAAAGCCTTTCGGTGCAACAGCGGATGCAAACAGCAAAGCGTGCATCACCGGTGCGTCAGGGTCGAACGGTTCTTAGCAGCATTGTGCAGACGACGCAGCAGGAACGCCAACTCTCGAAAACGAGCCAACCGACTGATGGCGAACCGGGCGCCGCAGCCGAATGCGGTAGGCCACATGGGAGGGGCCAAAGTGACTCATCAGAGCTTCACGCGCCTCATGCTGCAGCTCTTCAAGGCTGGAGGCACTGATGCGCAGTTGCTGGGGATGGGCGAGCGCGACAAGCCGGCCAGGTTCATCGCTCAGCACCTCAAACACGATCTCTCTCACCGTTATCTCCTTGGCTCCGGCTTGATTCTGAGCGGTTTCAACCCGGCTGACTGGTGCTCTGGATGACGGATAACCGTTCCCGACGGACTTGTAACAGTCGCCCCAAAACTGACGCGTTCGGCACTGATGGGGCGTGTTGGCAGTGAAACTGCCAATAGATCGTGAGCGCGTGATGACCCAGGCAACCGAACAGCCGCGCAACGAAGGGCTCAAGATCCTGGTGGCCGATGACGAGGCCAACATCCGCCGCATCCTGGAAACCCGGCTGGCCATGCAGGGGCACGAGGTGGTGATGGCCCAGAACGGCGCCGAAGCCCTCGAACTGTTTCGCGGCTTTGAGCCCGATCTGGTGGTGCTCGACGTGATGATGCCCGAGCTCGACGGCTTCGCAGTGGTGGAGCGGATTAGGGCCCAGTCGGAGGTACCGATCATCCTGCTCACGGCCCTGGGCGATGTGGCCGATCGGATCACCGGGTTGCAGCTCGGCGCCGACGACTACATGGTGAAACCATTCAGCCCCAAGGAATTGGAAGCTCGGATCCGCTGCGTCATGCGCCGGGCCAGCTCCAGCCAGGGTCCCGGCAGCATCGCCGGCGGCCGCGCCTCCCATGTGGTGGTGGTGGGTGATCTGAGCGTCGACTTCAACCGCCGCCAAGCGTTCCGCGCTGATGAACGGATTCGTCTCACCGGCATGGAGTTCAACCTGCTGGAGCTGCTGATCGGACGCTCGGGTGAGCCGATCAGCCGGCTCGACATGCTCGAGAAAGTGTGGGGCTACAAGCCAGAGCGCTCCTCCGACAGCCGCGTGGTGGATGTGCACATCTCACGCCTGCGGGCCAAGCTCGAACACGATCCGGAAAACCCTGAACTCATCCTCACGGCCCGGGGGATGGGCTACATGTTCCAGCGGATCCCCCAGGCTGTGGAAGTGAGCTGAGGGTTTAGAACCACTCAGCCACGGCATCCTCACGGCGATTCACCCGTGCTTCGGGGGTGCGGCGCTCAAATTCAAGACGGATCGAGCGCTCTTGCTCACCGTCGGCGGCAACGGCACGAATCGGATAGAGCTGCTCGCCATCGCGGAACGGCACGTGCACCCGGAAGGTTCCCTCCGAGGAAAGGGCCACCTGCTGATCGCCGATGAACAAGCTGGCACTCGGATCAGTAGCGCCGTAAACAATCAGTTCGGCATCCGCTACGAGCCAGAAGGAGCGCTCCCGCACCAAACCGCTGCCGGATTCACTGCGACCGCTGGCCCACAGCCCGGCACCGGAGTCATTCAGCAGGCCCTGATCACCGCCCTCGAACTCGTGAAGAAGCTCGGAACCCACCCGGCGGGTCCGAACGCTTGCCGCCGTGGCGATCTGATACACCTGCTCATGCTGCACGCCACCACTGGTGCTGACCTCGGCACCAGCAACTTGGATGGGGTGATCCAGGCTGAAGGGAATAAAGGCATCAGCCACGCGCTGGCTGGGCTCTAGCGCCGGGACCTGCGCCACGGCGGAGAACGCCAGGGAATACCAACCACCACCGCGCAGGCGGAAGCCGAGTTCTACGCGATAGTCGCGGCCATCCACAGGCACCGGCAAGAACCATTCGCTGGCATGGTTATCCACCACCAGCTCCTGCATGGCATGGGGGTGTGACTGATCAGCACCCAGGCCGGTCACATCCGAAACGCGCAAGCAGAGGCTGGTGGCACCCGCTTGACGGGCCTTCTGTCGATCGTCGTCGCTGATCGCCCAGAAGCAGTAAGCCCACTGGGGATCACGGGGCAGAAACACCACGTGGGTAACGACCGGAGCCTGTGGGGCAACCGGTGCAGCGGTGGGCGAGGAGGATTCGGCAGCCTTAGGCGAACCGGATCGCAAGGCTGAGGGAA
>JBIIDQ010000062.1:0-8106 GCA_044238295.1 Vulcanococcus sp. | reverse complement strand
ACGGACCGATGGATCGCCATCGCTCCATCGGTGCGAGCGGGATCCAGCAGGGGAGTCCAGCCACCGGGTAGGGGGAAGGGCTTCTGCTCATAAGCCGGCGGAAGACCCGTCGAGCTGGGCTCGATCCAGATCTGCAGCAGCCGGCAGGGCGCTTGGCCGAGGTTCATCTCGCTGTGCACCACACCAGTCCCGGCGCTCATGCGCTGCACCTCGCCAGCGCGCAGCACCTCGGCATGGCCGAGTGAATCGCGATGGTGCAACTCCCCCTCCACCATCACCGTGATGATCTCCATATCGCGATGGGGGTGCATGCCAAAACCTCGACCCGCGGCGATCGTGTCGTCATTGATCACCCGCAGCGGCCCGAAGCCCATCCAGGCCGGGTCGTAATGACTGGAGAAGGAAAAACTGTGCCAGCTCTCCAGCCAATCGAGCTGGCTATGAAACCGCTCTGCTGCAGGCCGCAACACCAAGCCAGCCACCGCCAATGCGTCAGCAAGGCCGGCATGACTGTCGGAATGAGCGATCGGAGGAGTCGGCATCACCACTGACAAGCCTCAAAACTGGAGCG
Organism: Vulcanococcus sp.; assembly: GCA_044238295.1. Taxonomy (GTDB): domain Bacteria; phylum Cyanobacteriota; class Cyanobacteriia; order PCC-6307; family Cyanobiaceae; genus Vulcanococcus. The sequence continues at coordinate 7,535 of JBIIDQ010000062.1, read as the reverse complement.
GTTGCAACTGTTTCACGCGATCGATCAGATCAGCGATCGATTCATCTTTGGCTTTGTTGGTGGTGCTGCTCACCAGCTGACGACCGACCACATGGGCGCCGAGATGAGCAAGCTGCAAGCGCAGCGCCGTCATGACCCCCTGGCCGCCGCCACCTGAATGGGTGGCAATGACCACAGGTCGGCCATTGAACAGCGTGCGGAAGTCATCTCCCTGCACCGAGAGCCAAGCGATGGCACTGGTGAGCACAGGCGGAATCGATCCGTTGTATTCCGGAGCGCAGATCACCCAGCGCACGGCACCGCGGAGCCTGTCTTGAAGCCCCTGCAAGGCGGGAGGGGTACCGGCCGATTGGGCTACTGGCGTGAACAGAGGAAGATCGATCGCGGTGAGATCCAAGACCTCCACACTGAGGTTCTGGCCTCGCGCCGCAGTTGCAAAACGCTGGGCCAGAACGAGATTTTCGCCATTGCTGGCGGCAATCACCAACAGATCGATCGACTGAGATTGGGTCATGGCCGCCGGGTTCAATGCACTCAGAGCTGTTGTGATCGTGTCGTGCGCAATGCCGCACCTGCCCAGCCGCTCAGGCCAAGGGGATTAGTGCTTCACCCCGGGGATGAAACGCCGCTCGTGATCCGCCCCCTTGAGCATGCGGTTCCAGTACACCCAGGGGAGCACCGCCGTCTTCATCACCCACATACTCCAGCGTTCCCGAGTGGGATCCAGGGGGAAGGATGGCTCTGGCTGAGCGTCGTAATTGAACTCGGCCATGATCGTTTTGCCATAGCCCGTGATCAGCGGGCAACAGCTGTAGCCGTTGTAAGAGCCATCACCCTTGCCACCATCGAGCTGGGCAAGCAAGTTGGCGACCAACACCGGCGCCTGCCCCCGCACCGCGGCGGCCGTCTTGGAGTTAGGCATGCCGCTCACATCTCCGAGTGAGAACACATTCGGGTAGCGCACGTGTTGAGTGGAGTGCTTATCCACATCCACCAAGCCACTGGCAGCAGCGAGGGGGCTCTGGGCCACCACATCAGGGGCCGTCATCGGCGGAGTGACGTGCAGCAGCTCGTAGGCGATGACCTCCTCGCGCGGCTCCTCGCCCTCCTGAGTCACCTTGAACACCGCCTCCTTGGTGTCGGGCCGCACCTCAACCAGGGTGTGGCTGTAGCGGGCATCAATGCCCTTGCGCTCCACCACCTCACGCAACGGGGCGGCGTAGGCGGGAATGGCGAAGATGCCCGGGGTAGCGGTGGCATAAATCACCTTGCTCTTGGCGGCCACCGCGGGATCGCGCTTGATGGCGTCATCCGCCAGGTAGGCAATCTTCTGCGGGGCACCCGGGCACTTCACTGGCATCGGCGCGCAGGTGAAGACCGCGTTACCACCTTTGAAGTGCTGGATGCACTCCCAGGTGTAAGGGGCGTAGTCCTTGGAGTAGTTGCTACACACGCCGCCTTTGCCGAGGGCATCTGGCAGACCCTTGATCGCGCTCCAATTGAGCTTCAGGCCGGTGGCCACCACAAGGGCGTCGTACGTGATCCGCTGGCCGCCGCTGGTGCTCACCGTGTTCAGCTCTGGTTCAAAACCAGCGGCGGCTTCGCGGATCCAAGTGACTCCCTCGGGAATTAGCTCAGCCTCCTGGCGGCGGGTCTGCTCGAGGCTGAACACCCCGGCGCCCACAAGGGTCCAACCCGGTTGGTAGAAGTGCTCGCTGGCGGGCTCGAGGATCGTCACATCCAGGCTCGGACGGGCCCGCTTGAGCCGCGCCGCCACGGTGATACCAGCGGCTCCGCCACCAACGATCAATACCTGGTGATGCCCCATGGCCCTAGGGAAGTGGTCGCAAACCAGATCTAACCAAACCAGCCGCCGACGACCACTGTCCAACCTAATACGAAGTCATATCGACTCCGTGTAAGCCCGCTAAGATTAACTCATCTGCATCGATCGCCGCCCCTATGGACCTCAGCAAACCCAGCACACAGGTCAACCTCGAAGCCGCTTTCGGCGGCGAAAGCATGGCCAACCGCAAATACCTCTTTTTTGCTGATGTGGCCAAGCAGCTGGGCAACGCCCAACTGGCGAAACTGTTTCACGACACGGCCAACCAGGAAACCGAGCACGCTTTTGCCCACTTCCGCTTGATGCACCCTGAGCTGGTGGTGAGCGAGCCTGCCAACCTCAGCGACGCCCAGAAGCAAGCGATCCTGAGCCGCTGCCTGGAGCTGGCGATTGAGGGTGAAACCTACGAATACACAACGATGTATCCCGAGTTCGCCGCCCAGGCTCGTGCCGATCGCGACGGGGGGGCGGAACAGGAATTCAACGAACAGATCAGCGAATCCCAAGATCACGCCAGCCTGTTTCGCACCGCGGCGCGCAATTTCGGCCTACTCACCCCCGTGGAGCACCACCACGCCGATCGCTACAGCGTGGCTCTGGAGGCCCTACAGGGGAAAGGGACGCTGAGCGAAACCGCAAGCCCAGTTCCAGGCCAGTGGATCTGCAAGGTGTGCGGGGTGATCTACGACCCAACCGTGGGTGATCCGGAATCAGGCATCGCTGCTGGCACCGCGTTCGAAGCGATTCCCGCCGACTGGAGCTGCCCGATCTGCGGCACCCGCAAGGCGAACTTCATCCCTTACCGCCCGGCAGAACTAGAAGCGGCCTAACGATCTGCCTCTGATCAGCCCATAACACAAACAAAGCCGCCTGTGGCGGCTTTAGTGTGGCTTTCAGCACACAAATAGCGGCATGGGAGCCGAGTTCATCCCCTCTGGTCAGTCCAATCCGGATCCTGCGCCGGCCGCCATGAGCACGAGCCTGAAATGGGCCAGCAACGGGGAGCTCTCGCCCGTGGACCTGCAACGGGTTCTGGAGCGCCTAACGGACCCGGCCCTCACCCAGTGCACGTTGAGCAACGACTGCCAAGGCGAGTAAGCGAGCAAACCGGTATCTGGCGATACATGGTCCCGCCCCCAGAATTAGGAAATGAGCCAAGTTGCCGATCCCAACAGCAGCTCCGCCCAGTTGCTGGTGGTGGAAGACGACGACACCATCCGTGACACGGTGGCCGAAGCCTTGGAGATGGAAGGCTTTGCAGTCACAGCAGCCACCAATGGCCGTAGTGCCTGGGATCTCCTGAGCCGCGAGACCTACGACCTGGTTGTGCTCGATCTCATGCTGCCGGGCATCAACGGACTCGACCTCTGCCGGCAACTCCGCCAGAGCGAGAGCCCACCTCTGGTCTTGGTGGTGAGTGCACGCGACACAGAAACCGATCGGGTGCTCGGCCTCGAGGTGGGCGCCGACGACTATCTGATCAAGCCGTTCGGAATGCGAGAACTGGTGGCACGCTGCAGGGCACTCCTACGCCGCCAGCGCACACCATTACCCACCATCTCCAGCGTGGAGCACTTCGATCTTCACCTGTATCCCGGTGAGTGCAGGGTGAGCCGGGCCGGCTTCGATATCCGGCTATCGCCGAAGGAATACCGGCTGCTGGAGCTGTTCATGCAGAACCCGAAGCGCGTTTGGAGCCGTGAGCAACTGATCGAGCAGGTGTGGGGCGTTGACTACATCGGCGACAGCAAAACCGTGGATGTGCACATCCGTTGGCTCAGGGAAAAGATTGAAGACGATCCCTCCAACCCAACAAAGTTGGTGACGGTGCGCGGCTTCGGTTATCGCTTTGGTTAAGGGCTTGGGCAAGGGCACACCGCAGCCATGAACTCCACCGCTCTCCTGGCTTTTGTGCTCGGCGCAGGTGCTGGTGGTGCGCTGGCGGCCGTCTTACAACGCCGCCCGAGCCGTCGGCAGGGCACCAGAAGGCAACAGCTGGAACCTGGCGAGCAGCAGCTGCGCGAATGGATCGAGGCGGTGCCCCAGGGTTGGCTGATGATCTCAGGTGACAACCGCATCGCCAGCCTCAACCCGCGCGCTGAATTGCTGCTGGAAGTGGACGATTCAGCCCTTGCCCTGCGGGGTGAACCGCTTGTTGCGCTTGACCCGGCCGATGAGGTGCTCCATCTGGTGGATCTGGCACGGGAGCGGGGACTGGCACAACGCGGCACCTGGCCACTGCGCAACAGCAACCTCGATGTGCGCGTGATGCCGGGCAACGCCGGCTGGGTGGCGGTGTTGCTGCAGGGCCGCAACCCGTTGGAGAGCCAGATCGAGCAGCAGGAACAGTGGGTGAGCGATGTGGCCCACGAACTGAAAACGCCCCTCACGGCCTTGCGTTTGGTGGGCGACAGCCTCGCCCTGAAGGCGGAAGGTCGCCAGGCCGTGTTGGTGGAACGCCTGCAACGGGAGCTCGAGCGGCTGCAGGTGCTCGTGAGTGATCTGCTGGATCTTTCGCGGCTGGACAACACCCTGTTCAGCGAGGAGGCTCCACAGGCCGCCGTGGATCCCCTGGCCGTTCTCAACAGCGTGTGGAGCACCCTCGAACCGCTGGCTTCCGAGCGCGGCGTTCAGCTCAACCTTCAGAACCAACACGCCGCGGAACAGCCTCTGGCCGCGATCGATCATTCACGGTTCCACCAGGCCCTGCTCAACCTGCTCGACAACGCCCTGCGCTACAGCCCCGATCAAAGTGCGATCGACGTGGATGTGGTGGTGCGCAACCGCTGGTGCATGGTGGCCGTTCGCGATCACGGACCGGGTTTGAGTGCCACGGATCAAGAGCGCATGTTCCAGCGCTTCTACCGGGGTGATCCGGCTCGGGCCCGTTCACCGCGCAGCGGCAGTGGTCTGGGTCTGGCGATTGTGCAGCAGATCGCCCTATCGCAGGGCGGGATGGTGCGGGGCAGCAACCATCACGACGGGGGCGCGCTGTTCGAGCTGCTCGTGCCGCGCGCCCTCTGAACCGAACCGGCCCTCAGGAGCGGGGCAGGTGGGACACCACCAACTGGCGCTGCTGATCAAGCTGCAGCCAGCCTTCTTCCCGCAGCAAGCCGAGCACCCGGGTCACGGTGACGCGGGTGGTGCTCAGGGCATTGGCAATGTCCTGATGGGTGAGGCGAAGGCTGAGCATCAGGCCCTGCTCGCAGGGCTGGCCGTAATCCTGAGCAAGCAGCTCGAGAAAACCGCGCACACGCTCTTCAACGCGGCGCAGACCCAGCAGGGCGATCATGGCCTCCGACTGGCGCATCCGGGTGGTCATCGCCCTCACCAGGCTGATGGCGAGATGCGGGGTGGCCTCGATCTCCTCCATCGAGAGGCAGAGCAGATCGCAATCGGCAATCACCGTTGCCTCATAGAGATCGATGTTGGTGAGGGGCTCACCAAAGATTTCGTTCGGCCCAGCCAGGCCAAGCAGCAGATCGTCGCCCTGCTCATTCATGCAGCTGAGCTTCACCATGCCGCGGGTGACGAGCCACACGTGATTGCGGAGCAGAGGCACCTTGCAACCCGAAGTGAGTTGCACCAGATCGCGACGTTGATAAATCTCTTCCAGCGAGCTGCGCAAGCCCTGCTGACCGCTTGGTGCGTAAACCATCGAGCTGTTGTGCCGACGGGACCCGCGGACTGTATGGAGCATCACCAGGCCCTGAGCAAAGCTCGGGTAGCGGTGTGGTTAAGGGTGGGTTAGCCAGTGGCAGACGCCCGAATCAGCCACCAACGCGCCTGTTCCCGCCAGATCAGCGTGAGCTGCTGGCCCTGGACCAGCGACAGGCCATGCAGCTGAACCGGCGCAGTGGTGCGCAGATCCAGCGGCTCCAGGGCTGATCGATTGAGCGCGCGCCACTCCAGGCCACCACTGGAACGCCGCTCCGAGGCTCCATCCCACAGGGCCTGAAGTTGATCGGCCTGGCGCTGCTTCAACCATCGCTGCCGGCGACGGATCCCCTGCTGGAAGGGATCAGAGGGGTCAAACCCCTCACGCGCCAGGGGAATCCAGGCGAGCGCACCGGACAGAACAGCCGCGGGCTCACGAGGATTCCAGCCGTCTGAGGACTCAACTACAGGTTCAAGAGGCAAAGCCTCGAGGGGAGGCGGGGGTGGCGGAAGCGGCAGCGGGTCGAGGTTCAGGGGCAGCGCCGGTTGGGCTTGAGCCAGTGGAGCTGCTTTCAAGCTCCGCGCCAAACGCAGTAGACGCGGCGTGTCGGCGTCAGAGGGGTTGGAGATCCGCACTGGAGAGGTGCTGGGTTGTGCCACCAGGGCACAAACGGCAGCGCCGTTGGCGGCAATGGCCAGCAAGAGAGCGAGCGGAAGCCGAGAGCCACCCACCCCTACACGGCTGAAACGCTCAAAGCGGCGGAAGCTGAATGTCAATCGCAAAGCCTTTCTCCTGAAGCTCCTGGGCACGCCCAAGCACCCGTCCCCACGGCACCGTCGGGTGCGGCACTAAACGGAAGCGGCGGCCGCCGGTGGGCTTGTCACTGGTCCAGGGGCGCCCGCGCCACAACAGCGCACCATCCGAATGCACGTGCAGGCCCGCTTGAGCAGCGCGAGCGGACTGTGCCACTCGCACAGACAAACCGAAGACAGTCAGCACCAAGGCAGCAGCAGCTGTCCAGGAACACACCAACCGCAGTCTGTGGGGTCTGGCTAACAGCACAGCCTCAACTTCCAACCAGTTCAAGTTCAACCGGCCCCGCTGTGCGGCGACGCAACCAGCCCAGGCTGGCTGTCACATCCGCGGTGCTGAGCTGTGCCGAGGGCAGAAAACGAACCACCAACGACGCCCCACGCGCTGCCAATCGCTGCTCGAGGGTCTGCGCATCCACAGGAACACCGTCGGCATACCAATCACCGCTGGCAGTGAGGACGAGAACTACCGGTAGAGCACCCGGGGTCGGTGCCCGCGGCGGCAAGGTGATCGGCTCGCGAGCGATCAGAACCGTCGGCAATGCCGCCACCACCGCGAGCATCAGCACAAGGGCTGCGAGGGTGGGGCTGAGGGCCGTTAAAAGCGGTTTCATCTCAAAGCCTCGGTTGCTGCAGGAGCCGCATCTGCCAGCGACGCAACGTGCGGTTGAGTAACAGCACCACCAGGGCAAACAGGGACAACAACAAACCAAACGCCGTGCTGGCGAGTACGAGGCCGTAGCCATCGATCGCCGTGGTTTGAGGGAGCTGCAGCTGGTTCAACAGACGCATCAGCTCCAGAACACTGCCCAACAGACCCAGCAAGGGAGCCGCCAACACCACCGCCTCCAAAGAAGGCTCCAGCAAATGGGTTGTGCGCGCATCCACCAACATCTCGCGCCGCCTCACGCTGGGGCGGCGCCGCCAGCTCCACCAGAACAAGCAGCGCTCGATGGCCATGGTGGTGACAGCAACCGAGAGCAACAGCAGCGGGAGCAAGACGGGCCCGCAGGCCTGGAGTACAGCCATTGCCGAAACCTATCGATCACGCAAAACAGCGCAGGTGTTCGGGAGTGCGGTGGCTGGTGGTGCAGATCACCCAGGCGTAGGCAACACCTGCAGACTCAACAGGCGCTGCCGCCCCGCCAGGGTGCGTAGATCAGCGGACGCATGGATCCAGGCCGCCCAGGCCTGATCCCGAGCCTCAACGATGAAGCTG
>JBIIDQ010000061.1:0-8146 GCA_044238295.1 Vulcanococcus sp. | reverse complement strand
GCGAGATGGGGCACACCATGCTGGCGCTCCACCGCGTGGTAGGCCTGACACTGGTCGACCCAGCGGCAATCCACGCAGATGCACATGCCCGGCGCCGCAGCGGATAGGGCCATTGTGACCCCTGCTGAGGCAGCACAGCTGGCCTGGCAGCGGCTGCAGCCCGAAGGCTGGCCTTTGCCTCGGCAAGCCTTTCCAGAGGGCTCAGCTCTGGTGGGTGGAGCCGTGCGTGATGCGCTGCTGAATCGCCTAGGCCCAGCTCCCGATCTGGATTTGGTGGTTGTCGGAGACGCGGTGGCGCTCTGCCACCAGCTGAGACGGCGCCATGGGGGGACGTCCGTGGTGCTCGACGGCGAACGCTCGATCGCTCGGCTCGTCATCCAAGGCTGGAGCGTCGACTTGGCCCGCCGAGACGGGGCCAGCTTGGAGGCGGATCTCCATCGGCGCGACTACACGGTCAACGCGATGGCACTGCCGCTGGCAGAGCCTTTCCAGCTGGTGGATCCCCTGAACGGCCTCGAGCATCTCGGCCAGGGTCGACTGGTGGCGGTGGCAGAACGCAACCTGCTGGATGACCCGCTGCGACTGCTGCGGGGGTTGCGACTGGCTTCCGAACTCGGCTTTCAGCTCGATGCACAAACGCAGCTCTGGATTGAGCTGCATCGGCAGGCGATGGCCTCGGTGGCGGGCGAGCGGGTGCTGGCGGAGCTGGAAAAACTGACTGCGGCGCCGAGCGGCGAACGGGAGCTGGAGCTCTGCCTGCGCCTGGGCCTCCTCAGCCCCTGGCGCAAGGCCCCTCCTACCCAGGAGGAACAGACCAGCGCCACCCTTCTTCACCACTGCACCGAGCGTTCAGCCATCGAGCTGGGGCTGAGCAAGGACGAACAGGCGCAGGCGCTACCGCTGGCACGCCTGGCGGCGGTCCTCGATGGACCCTCGCTGCAACAGTTACGGAGCAGCCGCAAGCTGCAACAACGCCTGTGCGCCCTGCGGCGCTGGCAGCAACAGCTTGGAGCCACCGATCCCGCAGCTGTGGCCGAAGCACTTCCGGAGCCGGAACGACTGCAACTCCACCGCGATCTCGACGCGGATCTACCAGCGCTCCTGCTGGGCTGGCCTGAGGCAATCGCTCAGCAGTGGCTGAAGCGCTGGCGCCAGAGCGATGACCCGCTCTTTCACCCAAGGCCTGCGATCGATGGCAACAGCCTGCAGCGAGAACTGGGGATTCACGCCTCACCCGCCCTAGGCAAGCTGCTGCTGCATCTCATGCAGGAACAAGCTTTCGGCCGTCTTCAAGGCCGCAGCGATGCACTGCAGATCGCCAGGGATTGGCTGAAATCGAGCGAGCCCTGTAGCGAAAGGGCACCACGACGTGATTAACTTCCTACGCAAAGGCGTTTAAGACGACCTGATTCGCGCCAGTTCGGACGCTGAGATCTCGCCAGTTCGGTTAACAGCCTTGAAATGCTCTTCCCAAGTATTGCGATTGCAGTGCTGTGACGAAGTGCAGGCACCGGCCGACCGCGGGGTTTTCGCCCGATAGGCCAGAACTCGTTTTTCCTTCTCTTTCCTCCCCCTTCTCCCATGAGCGTTCGTCTGTACGTTGGCAACCTGCCTCAGAGCTTTGATGCCAAAGAGCTCGACGCTCTGTTCACCAGCGTGGGTGAAGGCATCCGTTTCAAGGCGGTGCAAGACCGTGAAACGGGCGCAGGCCGCGGCTTCGGCTTCGCCAACGTCGACGACGAGAAAGTGGCTGATGCTGTGATCGAGCAGCTCAATGGCCGTGAATTTGGTGGCAACGCTCTGCGCATCGAACGCTCCGAGCGCCGTGATGAGCGCCGTGGCAACGATCGTCGCCCTGGCGGTAGCGCACCGAGCACCCCTGCAGTGGCTCGCAAAGCAGTGAACAAGGTGGTGCACCGCGATTCCGTGGAGGAAGGCGCACCTGACCCTCGCTGGGCCGGTGAACTGGCCAAGCTCAAGAACCTGCTCGACAATCAGAAGGCTGCGGTCTGAGGCTATGACGCAGGAGCTGTGCTGGAACTGGCGCGGCTTCAGCATTCGCTACAGCAAGATCAATGCGATCGACAACGGCTCTCCCTCCGGGAGGGCCGTTCTTTGTATCCATGGCTTCGGAGCCTCCAAAGGGCACTGGCGCCACAACCTGGAAGCGCTATCGCAGAACGCTTCCGTTTATGCAATCGATCTGCTGGGCTTCGGCAACAGCAGCAAACCGATCTCCTGCCTCAGCAGAGAAGCCGACACACCTGGAGGTGTGCGCTACGGCTTTGATCTTTGGGCCGAGCAGATCCGGGATTTCTGCATCGACGTGATCGGCATCGATACCAACTGCGAACTGCAGCTGATTGGTAACTCCATCGGCGGTGTGGTGGCTCTGAATGCCACCCGCCTGCTGGAAGCCAGCGGTCATGCTCCGAAGCAGGTGATCCTGATCGACTGCGCCCAAAGGGAGCTCGATCTCAAACGCTTGAATGAACAGCCCTGGGCAGCCCAGATCACCCGCCCCCTGCTGATGGCCGTGGTCCGCCAGCGCTGGTTGATTCGCAGTCTCTTTCAAATCCTGGCGCGGCGGCCGTTTGTGCGCAGCGTGCTCAACCAGGCTTACCCCAGTGGCCACAACGTTGATGACGACCTGGTGGATCTGCTGATCGGTCCCAGTCGTGAACCTGGCGCCACCGAAAGCTTCCGGGGCTTCGTCAATCTGTTCAACGACTGGCTAGCTCCCCAACTCATGGCTCAGATCCATACACCCGTTCGTCTGTTGTGGGGCGAAGCGGATCCGTGGGAGCCGGTGGCAGAAGCCAGGCGCTGGGCACGGGAGTTCAGCTGCATCCAGGAGCTGAAGGTGCTGCCGGGTCTGGGCCACTGCCCCCACGACGAAGGGCCGGAGCAGGTGAACCCAATCCTGCTGGACTGGCTCAAGCTGGCCTGGAGTTGATCAGCGGGCCTGGGCAATCACAAACGAACGGGGAAGATCGAGAAACTTTCCCGTTCGAGGCACATAGGCGCGGTGATTGAACACGTCGTAGTCGAGTGCTTCGATCACATCAAGGATGCCCCGATACAGCCGAAGCGATGCCCACACAGGCCAGCGCGCATCGGGTGCAAGCCAACGCACTCCCGCTTCTGAACGCGCAAACCAATCGCGTGCGCGCGCCACTTGAAAGCGCATCAACTCTCGCCAGCTGTCATTGAGGGTGCCAGCCAGTAGCTCAGCCTCGCTATAGCCGAACCGGGCAAGATCCTCCTGAGGGAGATAGATGCGGCCGCGACCCCGATCTTCACCCACATCGCGCAAAATGTTGGTGAGCTGGTTGGCAATGCCAAGAGCGACGGCCGCTTCGCTCGTGTCCGGAGGGTCGCTCCAGGGAGCTGAGGTGTAAGCAGGATCAATCCCCATTACTTCCTGCGTCATCAGCCCCACCGTGCCGGCCACGCGGTAGCAGTAGAGCTCGAGCTGAGCGAAGTCGGCGTAGCGATGGGTATTGAGATCCATGCGCATGCCCTCGATCATGTCGAGGTAGGGCTGAAGCGGCTGGGGATAGCGCTCGAGCGTGTCGAGCATCACCCGATCGAGACCATCGCGCACCTTGCCCGCAAACAGCTCACGGGTGCGCTCTTCCCAAGCATCCAGCCGCACCGCCAATTCCTCCACCGGCCTGGCCTGGGCCTCCGGGCTGTCCATGAGCTCATCGGTGCGGCGACACCACACGTAGATGGCCCAGATGGCGCGGCGCTTGGCCGGCGGCATCAGCAGCGTGCCGAGGTAGAAGGTTTTGGCCCATTCCGCCGTCTCCCGGCGACAAGCTTCGTAGGCCTCTTCGAGGGAGGGCAGCGAGGTGGGCGAGGAAGGGGCTGCAACCACAGCTTTCAGACAGCCACTGCGGCAGGCGCAGAGGCAGATCCCATAACGCGGGTGGAGCTGGCCACGGCCTCAGCACAGAGCTTGCCGCTCAGCACGGCACCTTCCATCGAGGCCAGATAGCGCTGCATGGTGTAGTCGCCCGCCAAGAAGAAGTTGGCAATGGGAGAGGTTTGATCAGGGCGAAGCTTCTGGCAACCAGGCACGGTCTTGTACACCGAGAGCGGTGTTTTCACAACAATGGACTTACGCAACGTGGCCTGGTTGTCGCCGGTGAAGTGCATCGGGAAGAGGCGCTTCAGCTCCTCCATCGTGGCGGCCACGATGTCGTCGTCGGAACGACCAATCCAGTCTTTGGCCGGTGCGAACACCAGCTCCAGCATGGAGCGATCCGGGTCTTCGTATTCCTTGCAGGTGTTGCTCATATCGGCGTACACACTCAGCAGGGGGCTGCGGCTGAACAGCAGATGATCAATTTCGGTGAGCTTGCGGTCAAACCAGAGGTGGATATTGATCACAGGCACTCCGTTGAGGCCATCAAGCTTTTTGAAATAGGGCATCTCCTTCCAGGGCTCAGGAAGCAGCAACTTGAAAGGATCCACGGGCAGTGCGCTCACGTATGCATCGGCCTGGAGGGTGAAACCCTCCTTGCCCTTGATGCCGCCAATGCGGAAACCGCTGACGCTCCCATCGGAATTGAGCTCAATCTCGCGAAGCGGTGAATCCAGATGCACCTCACCGCCACGAGCGGTCACGTAATCAACAATCGGCTGACACAGACGCTGAGGTGGGTTGCCATCGAGGAAGGCCATCTTGGAGCCATCGCCCTCCTGGAGAAAGCGGTTGAGGGCTGTCAGCACAACGGTGCTGGAGATTTCATCGGGATCGATGAAATTCAGCGCCTTAGCCATGGCAATGAACACCTCGTCATTCACGCGCTCCGGGATGTTGTGGAGGCGAAGCCATTCAGTCCAGGAGTATTGATCGCATTCCTCCACGTACTGCTGGCCTCGCAGCATGGCGGGCACAAGACCCATGCCGAAGGAGATCTTCTCCGGCCAGGTGAGCATGTCGTTGTTGCCAAGAATCGCCGCCACACCGTTGAAGGGGGCCGGGATATCGGGAAAATCAAAACGGCTGTAGGTGCCGGGTGTTTCTTTCTGGTTGAAGATCATCGAGTGGCTCTTCCACTGGAGCCGGTCCTCAATGTTCAGCTCTTTGAAGAGCTGGCGCATGTTGCGATAGGCACCAAAGAAGATGTGTAGACCGGTCTCGTACCAGTCACCGTCTTCGTCCTGCCAGGCAGCCACCTTGCCGCCGAGCACGTCGCGGGCTTCCACTACAACCGGGGTGTGACCGGCGTCGCAGAGGTACTTGGCGCAGGCCAGACCGGCCAGACCAGCACCGGCGATTGCGACGCGCATGAAAAACCCCGAATCAGCAAACAACCTTAAAGGCGGCCGCTGCACCCCCGCTTGACCGGCAGCGGCTGGCGCTTTCTAAAGTCATGCAAGCCGGCCGTTGGGTCTGCCGGCCTGTGCTGCCCTCCGCTCCACCATGGCCGACACACTGATCAAATGCACCACCCGCCACGTGCGGATCTTCACGGCGCGAGTGGAGAACGGCCAGCTGGTGACCGATCCCCATCAGCTCACCCTGGACCTCGACCCCGACAACGAATTCCTCTGGGACAACGCCAGCCAGGAAGCAGTGCAGCAGCGCTTCCGCGAGCTGGTGGAGGCCCATGCCGGCCAAGACCTCACCGACTACACGCTGCGGCGCATCGGATCAGACGTGGAGGGCAAGATCCGCGAGCTGCTCCAGGCCGGACAGCTCCGCTACAACCCGGATTGCCGGGTCCTGAACTTCTCCATGGGCCTGCCCCAGGCTCCCCAGAGCACATGACCCGATCACGCAGCGGCCGAGGTTACGACGACGATCGCTACGGCTACGCCGAGGAACGCCGCAGCCGTGATCCCCGGGGCCGTGATCCCTACGAGGCTCCACGACGGGGGGGCGGTGGCAGGCCCGGGGGTCCGAGCCCAGGGGGAGGCCCCGGCGGCGGCGGCAATGGATTTCAGTTCAATGTGGCGAGCATTGCTGTGTTGGCTGGCGTGATGGTGGTGGGCATCGGCATCGGCACCGGTATCTCCAGCACCACCCAGGGCGACCAGGGCAATATCGCCAGCTCGCAGCAGCTCGATATGGCGGTGCCCGATCCCGAGTTCTGCCGGCAGTGGGGCGCCAGCGCCTTCGTGATGGACATTGAGCTCTACACGACGATGAACCCCAGCACCAGCTTCGTGACCCAGCCAGCGCTGAAGCCGGGCTGCGTGATCCGCCGTGAGAACTGGAGCGTGCTCCAGAAGGAGGGGGCGGTGACCGCCGAACAGATGCGCCAGTGCAAACAGCGCATGAACACCTTTGCCTACATCGGCTCGGTGAAGGACAAGCCTGTTGTGCGCTGCGTGTACCAGACCGACACCAGCGAAAACAAATTCCTCACCAAGGGCATTGCCGACGACACCGTGGGCATCACCCCTGAAGCTGATCAGTTCTGATCGAGAGACGCAGCCTCGGCGCCGGCCGGGGGCCCCTGGTTCTGGAGCAGGGGCCTCCGCAGAGGGCTGTCTGGGCTGGCGAACACCGGCAAAACCTCCTTGCGGAAGGCATCAGCGGCGCGCGAGCAGTAGCGGGACGGGTGGCTGATCAGCTTCAGCTGCCGCCGCACGGATAGATCCGCCAGCGTGGGCCGGTGCAGGCTGCCGGCGGCGAGCTCGCGCTCAATCGACACCACCGGCAGAAACGCCGCACCCAGCCCGCTCTGCACGGCGTTCTTGATGGCCTCAAACGAGTTGAGCTCCATCTCGATCTTCAGCCGCGACACATCGAGACCCGACCGAGCCAGCAGCTGGTCGACCATTTTTCGGGTGGTCGACTGAGCATCGAGGCAGACAAAGCCGAGGCGATAGAGGTCGTCCTTGCTCAGTTCTGGCAAACGAGCCAGGGGATGCTTGGTGGGAAGCACGAGGGCCAGCTCATCGCTGGCATAGGGCACTACCTGCAGCAGATCGTTGAGCTCACTGGGCAGCTCCCCGCCGATGATCGCCAGATCGATCTGGCCGTTGGCCACGCTCCAGCCGGTGCGGCGGGTGCTGTGCACCTGCAGCTGCACGGCCACATCGGGATACTTCTGGCGGAACAGCCCGATCATCCGGGGCATCAAATAGGTGCCCGTGGTTTGGCTAGCCCCCACCACCAGCGAGCCACCCTTGAGGTTGTGAAGATCGTCGAGGGCGCGGCAAGCCTCCTGGCACTGGCTCAGGATCCGATCGCAGTAGCTGAGCAGCAGGTGACCCGCTTCGGTGAGCTGGGCTTTGCGGCCGCCTCGATCGAACAGCGAGACATTCAGCTGCTTCTCCAAGTTCTGGATCTGCAGGCTCACCGCCGGCTGGGTGACATACAGGCTGTCAGCGGCCTTCTTGAAGCTGCCCTCGCTGGCAATCGCCCGCAGGATGCGCAGCTGATCGAGAGTGAAGGGCAGATCAGCCATTGCTCTGGAGAATCCAGCGTCGCCCCAAGGCGCAGCGGCAGTCGTTGTTGAACTCTAGGGGCAGGAAGCCTGCGACTGGTCCGGCGGCATCAATCGTCAGAATCAAAACCCATCCCTGCCAGCGCAGTTCGAGATGCCCAGCTCACCGCACCACAGCAGTTGGGTGATGTTGGGGCTGCTGCTGGGCTTCGCCGTGATCCACAGCGGCGGCGCCTCCCTGCGCTACTGGGGTGCGGAGAGGATCGGCGAGCGAGCCTGGCGACTGCTATTCGCCGCGGTGAGCATCCCCTCGGCGGTTGTCGTAATCGGCTACTTCCTGGCCCACCGCTACGACGGTTTGCGCCTGTGGAACCTGCAAGACCAGCCCTGGATCATCCCTGTGGTTTGGGTCGGAACCGCCATCAGCTTTCTGTTTCTCTACCCAGCTACCTACAACCTTCTGGAGATCCCGGCAGTGCTGAAGCCGCAGGTGCGGATGTACGCCACGGGGATCATCCGCGTCAGTCGTCATCCCCAGGCCATCGGCCAAATCCTGTGGTGCTGCACTCATCTGCTCTGGATCGGCAGCAGCTTCATGGCGGCCACCTGCGCGGGCTTGATCGCGCATCACCTGTTTGCCATCTGGAATGGCGATCGGCGCCTCACCAATCGCTTCGGTGCCGCGTTTGAGGAACTCAAGGCCAGCACCTCAGTGATGCCGTTTAAAGCCGTGA
>JBIIDQ010000060.1:0-8337 GCA_044238295.1 Vulcanococcus sp. | reverse complement strand
GGTAGCGCACCACTTTGGGGTAGTGGGGGTCGTGGGTTCAAATCCCGCCGCTCCGATTTCAATCACCGGCTAATGCTGATTCAAACCGCCTCCCCCGGGGCGGTTTTTTATTGACGATTCGATGGCGTGTCGTGATCAAGCTCGTGCATCACTGCAGCCGCGTATGCACCCGATAACAGGCCAGCCAGCGATTCACCCGCGGGCGAAGTGAGGGTGGGACCTCCTCAAGCAACTGCGACAACTCGAGGGCACCCAAACGACGCAAGTCGCGCACGTTGACATGCCAAAGAGCCTCAGCCTCCCGGATCAGCCGTGCCCAGGTGCGTGTGTCCTGCCAGCGTTGCACTTGGAGCTGCAGGCGATGCGGACGTCTGGGGTGACCACGCGCAGAGACAGCCATGGTGCGCCAACAAGAATCTTCATCCACACCTTGGCCCTGGTTGCGCGTTCAAACCCAATTCAGCGTTTCGCCTTCCTGTTGCTGAAGGAAAACCAGTGGGCCAGCTAAGCCGAGCGACGCTGCAGCACCTCATCCACCGGGACAACTGCAAACGGCAGCAAGGCGGCCTCGCGATCAGAAAGCTTGCGGCTCCAGGCACCGCTCACAGGCTCATTCCAACGGAAGCCCGCTTCACGGGCCTTGTGGCGCTCCTCGTAGGAGAGACGAGCCCGGTAAAGGCGGCGCGGCTCCCGACCTTGCTCAAGCAACAGTTCCAGGTCAGAGCATCGCTCAAACACCTGAGCCAGGTAGATGCAATCGGTGAGAGCCCGGTGAGCAGCCCAAACGGGCACGGCATAGGCGAGAGCGAGATCACGCACCGAAGGATTGGGGCGCAGCTGGCGATCGGCCGGCCAGCGAATGTCTTCCATCGTGCACAGCCAGGGTTTGTGAATCGGCGGCAGAGGATCCAGCCCAAACCACTGACGATCAAACGCCGCGTTGTGGGCCACCACTAGGTCGGCTGCATCGAGGAGGGCCATCAAACACTGCAGCCCTTGCTGCCAGGGATGGGGCTGCTGTGTGAGTGAAACCTCAATGCCATTGACCGCCTTGGCAGCGTTGTGCTCACACGGCAACAGAAACGACACCTGGCTGAGCACGGAGCGATGCGCAACATCGAAGAGCACAGCACCCACTTCGATGCAGCGATCGCTTTGCGGATCGAGGCCTGTGGTTTCGGTGTCGATGATCAACAGACGCTGAGGCACCGTTGCTGCAGCAGGTGCCAATGGGTTCTCGAGGTCAGCAGCGAGTGGCTCAGGCTGGGGCTCAGCCTCTTGCTGGGGCTCGGGCTTGGATTCGGGATCGAATTGCGCTGGCGGGGCGGCAGCTGCAGCGCTGGCAAAGCTGAGCAGATCCACCTGCTCCCAGGGTTGTTGTGGATCAACCTGGGTCATCGCCCGCTCTGCAACGGCTCCATCTTCCCAGGCCCCACCAGGCGCTGACTAGGGTTCAACCAGCAACACAAGCACCCTTGGCAGCAGCCCTGAGCACCGGCGACCGCGCCCCCTTGATCGCTGTCACCGACCAGAACGGGATCGAGCGACGTAGTGATCAGCTCGGCGGAAAAGCGCTGGTGCTCTTCTTCTATCCCAAGGACGACACCCCCGGCTGCACCATGGAGGCCTGTGCCTTCCGCGACAGCTACGCCGATCTCCAGGCCATGGGGGCCGAGGTGTGGGGCGTGAGCGGTGATGACGCCGCCAGCCACCAACGCTTCGCCCAACGCCACAACCTGCCTTACCCGCTGCTGGTGGACCGAGGCAACCAGCTGCGCAAAGCCTTTGGAGTCCCCAGCGTTTTAGGTCTTCTGCCGGGTCGGGTCACCTACGTGATCGATGCTGAGGGTGTGATCCGCCATCTCTTCAACAACTTGCTCGATGGCCCAGCCCATCGCCGCGAAGCGATGGATGCTCTGCGCCAATTGCAGGCAGCATGAGTTGGCGCCAGCGAGGCAGCCTCTGGACCTGGGATCCGCCTGCAGCGCGGGGGGTCATCCATTTCATCGGCGGCAGCTACCTGGCCGCTACACCCCAGCTGAGCTACCGGCGTCTACTGGAGTCACTGGCCCGCCTTGGACTGGCGATCCAGGCCTGGAGCTACGTGCCGGGGTTCGATCACCAGGCCCAGGCCAATGAAGCCTGGAAGCTGTTCCGCAACGCCCGGCTCGATCAGCTGCCGGTGCTGCGGTTGGGTCACAGTCTGGGCTGCAAGCTTCACCTGCTCGCGCCAGACAATGGGCGCGGCTGCAGCGCTCTAACAGCTCTGAGTTTCAACAACTTCTCCGCTGAGCGGAGCGTGCCGCTGCTGGCGGAGCTAGGTCCGCGCCTTGGCATCAGCAGTGAATTCAGCCCGTCGCCCAGCGAGACGCTCCGGCTGGTGGAGGCCAACTACCGCCAACCCCGCAACCTGTTGGTTCAGTTCAACCGCGATGGCATTGATCAGAGCCAACGGCTCCTAGGCGTGTTGCAGAAGCGACCTGGCGATCAATCCCAGCTCCTGCAATTGCCAGGCGATCACCTCACCCCCGCCAGCGCTGGCCTACGGCAAAACATCCTCGGCAGTTGGGCCGATGATCCAGCCCGTCAGCGTCAGATGGACGGCTTGGCGGATGCCATCAGCCGCTGGTGGGCGGCGTCCGCCACCCAACCAGGCTGATCAGACCCGCAGCGCATCCAAGACCGAACGGTCTTCCAGCGTGGACGTGTCGCCACTCACCTCCTGGCCTGCAGCCAGGGCCCGCAGGATGCGGCGCATGATTTTGCCGCTGCGGGTTTTCGGCAAGGCATCACTGAACTTGATCACATCGGGGCGGGCGATCGGACCGATCTCCTTGCCCACATGGCCCCGAAGCTCAGCAATGAGCGCCTCATCACCCATGCGCCCGGCTTCGAGGGTCACGAAAGCCACGATGCCCTCACCCTTGAGTTCGTCGGGACGTCCCACCACAGCCGCTTCCGCCACGGCGGGATGACTCACCAAAGCGCTTTCAATCTCCATGGTGCCGAGGCGATGGCCACTCACGTTGATCACATCGTCAACGCGGCCCATCACCCAGAAGTAGCCATCGGCGTCGCGGCGCGCACCATCACCGGCGAAATAGAGGTAGGAGCCATCAGCGGGACGGATCTCTTCCCAATAGCTCTTGCGGAAACGATCGGGATCACCATGAACGGTGCGCATCATTCCCGGCCAGGGTCTGCGAATCGCCAGGTAACCACCCTGATCGGCGCTCTGAGAATGGCCGTCGTGATCGACGATGTCGGCCTCAATCCCCGGCAAGGGCAGCGTGGCGGACCCTGGCTTGGTCGGTGTCGCGCCTGGAAGAGGGCTGATCATCACGCCCCCGGTCTCGGTTTGCCACCAGGTGTCGACGATCGGGCAGCGATCGCCTCCGATCACGTCGCGATACCACATCCAGGCCTCGGGATTGATCGGCTCACCCACGGTTCCGAGGATGCGCAGCGAGCTCATGTCGTAGCGATCGGGCACCTCGCGCCCGCTCTTCATGAAGGCACGGATCGCCGTAGGAGCTGTGTAGAAGATCGTGCAGCGATGCTTCTCAATCACCTCCCAGAACGCCCCTGGCTTGCTCGGCCGCGGCGCACCTTCGTACATCACAGTGGTTGCACCGTTGGAGAGCGGGCCGTAAACGATGTAGCTGTGGCCGGTGATCCAGCCCACGTCAGCAGTGCACCAGTGGACATCGTTCTCCTTGATGTCGAAGATCCACTGGAAGGTGAGATGGGCCCAGAGGTTGTATCCAGCAGTGGTGTGCACCACACCCTTGGGCTTGCCAGTGGAGCCTGAGGTGTAGAGCACAAACAGGCGGTCTTCGCTGGCCATCGGCTCGGCGGGGCACTCGGCGGTCTGCGCTTCCACCAGCTCGTGCCACCACACGTCA
Source organism: Vulcanococcus sp. (assembly GCA_044238295.1). Classification (GTDB taxonomy): domain Bacteria; phylum Cyanobacteriota; class Cyanobacteriia; order PCC-6307; family Cyanobiaceae; genus Vulcanococcus. The sequence continues at coordinate 4,432 of JBIIDQ010000060.1, read as the reverse complement.
CGGGCATGGGTCATCGCGCATTCGCCACCTGCGCCATCCAGGCGGCTCACCACGAGCACATGCTCAACACTCGGCGCACCGCCGTTACCGGCCAGCGCCTCATCCACCGCCGGCTTGAGCGGCACCGGTTTGTCTTTGCGGAAGCCGCCATCGGCGGTGATCACCAGCTTCGCTTCGCCATCGATCAGGCGATCACGCAAGGCATCCGCAGAAAATCCTCCGAACACCACGGAGTGCGGAGCGCCGATGCGAGCGCAAGCCAGCATCGCAATCGCCGCCTCCGGCACCATGGGCATGTAGAGCGCCACCAGGTCGCCCTTGCCGACGCCGAGCGCTTTGAGGGCGTTGGCTGTCTTACACACCTCGGCATGCAGCTGGCGATAGGTGAAGCGGCGGGTGTCGCCAGGCTCTCCTTCCCAGATCAGAGCCGTCTTGTCGGCACGGGGGCCGCCCAAGTGGCGATCCAGGCAGTTGAAGGAAAGATTGGTGGTGCCACCCTCAAACCACCGCGCAAAAGGCGGATTGCTCCAATCGAGCACGGTGTGGAAGGGCTCAAACCAGTGCAACTCACGGCGCGCGGCGTCACCCCAGAACGCATCGGGATCAGCAGCTGCTTGCTGGGCCAACTCCCGATAAGCCTGGAGGGAACCGATTCGGGCTTGCGCTGCCAGGGAAGCCGGTGGCTCGAACACCCGCTGCTCCTGAAGCACCGATTCGATGCCGGTGCTGGTGGCGGGGCTGATCTGAGCCTCAGACATGCTGGCAATGGCAGGCCGGCCTATTCAAGCGAGAAATGGGACGGCGCCCAAAGGCTGTAACGGCGTTGCAGGGAACAAGTGCTGATTCAGGATGGGGTCATGGTCCGCCCCGCCGCCTGCCTGTTCGATCTCGACGGGTTGCTGCTCGACACCGAACCGCTGCACGCGGAAGCCTGGCAACAGGCCGCTAGCCACTTCGGGCGCCCCTTAGCTGCCGACGAACTGCTGGCGCTGCGGGGCAGGCGCCGGCTTGACTGCGCCGAACAGGTGCTGCAGTGGATCAACGGCTCATCCCCGCAGACACTCCCCAGCCAGGACGAACTTCTAGCCGTGCGGCAACCGATCGCGGAGGCCTTACTGCTCCATGCCCCACCGATGCCAGGGGCGCCGGAGTTAGTGCAGCGCTGTGCCTCGCTCGAGCTACCGATGGCCTTAGCCACCAGCAGCTCACGCGCCGCCGTGGCCCTGAAAGCATCGCCCCATCCTTGGCTTGAGCTGATCAGCACGCGGGTTCATGGTGACGATCCTGAGCTGCAGCGCGGCAAACCAGCACCCGATGTGTTCTTGCTGGCGGCCAAACGTTTGGGGGTCAATCCCCAAGCGTGTTGGGCTTTTGAGGATTCGCCCGCGGGGGTGCAGTCGGCCCTCGGCGCGGGGTGTGTGGTGCATGTGCTGCCCCCTAGCCACCTCAGCAGCGAGCAGAGAGACCACCTCTACCCGGGGATCAACAGCTATCTGATGAGCCTTCACGAGGTGCTGGAGCAACTTGACTAAACCTTTGGCTCAGTAGAGCCGGCTCAGCACAAATTCTGGAAGAGCCAGCAGGGCACTGCGGCAATCGGAAGCCGGAAGCCAGTGGACCGATTCGCGCGCTTCATTAGCAAAGCCTTCGGCCAGAGCACGGGAACGCTGAATAGCCTGGCTACTGCGCACCAGCTCTAACGCCTGGGCCAAATCACCCTCTTCGCAGAACTCACGCTCGATGAGTCCGGCTAGAGCTGGACGTTCCTCCAGGGCGTAGAGGGCCGGTGCAGTCAGATAACCGCTGGCCAAATCGCTGGCAGCCGGTTTGCCCAGCTGCTGATCACTACCGGTGAAATCGAGGATGTCGTCAACCACCTGGAACGCCAAACCCAGCTGTCGACCAAATCGATAAAGATCGTCGAGTTGATGCTCGGGCAGTTCACTCAACACGCCAGCGGCGCGGGCGCTGTTCGCGATCAGAGAAGCGGTTTTGCAGTAACTCTTTTCGAGGTAAGTCTCGAAACTCTGACCGGTGTCGTAGCGGAACAGACCCTGCTTTACCTCGCCATCAGCGAGGTCCATGATCACGCGGGAGAGCAGTTTCACCACCTCGAGGTCATCGAGGTTGGCTAGATGCCAGCTGGCCTGGGCAAACAGAAAATCGCCGGCGAGCACCGCCACGCGGTGATTGAAGCGGCTGTGGACGGTGTCCACACCTCGGCGCGTGCTGGCTTCATCCACGACGTCGTCATGAACCAGCGAAGCGGTGTGGATCATCTCGGTGATCTCAGCCAGGCGCCGGTGGCGAGCAGTGAGCTCACCGCCCGGGCCTAGCGCACGGGACACCAGCAACACAATGCCGGGGCGCAGCCGTTTGCCACCGGCACTAAAGAGATGTTCCGCAGCGGCCTGAAGGATGGGATGTCCAGCTCCGATCAGGCTGCGCAGATCGCTCAGCAAGGCCTCGAGGTCGGCCTCGACGGGCTGGAGCAGCTCTGCAACCGTTGCCATGACCCCCTGCGGTGCGCAGATCCTAGAAGGCGCACTCGGGCAGGCGCTGGCTCAAAGCCGATGCAGATGCCCGTTCTGCCAGGCCAAAGATTGGCTGCCACAGCTGGCACCCACCAACCTGGCCACGGCGCGATCGAAGGCGTCAACATCCCCGGTGGTGAAGAACTGATGCCGCTTCAACCCCGCGGAGGTATTGAGCAGATCCGCCCGGGAGAGCACAACCCCCAGGTGACGCGCCACGGCAGGGGCAGGATCCAGCACGGCCAGAGCAGGACCCACCAGTCGGCGGATCGACTCGATCACAAAGGGGTAGTGAGTGCAACCCAGAACAATCGTGTCGGCACCCGCCGCAAGCATGGGTTCGAGAAAGCTGCGCAGCAGAGCATCACAGCGAGCACCTTCCAACTCACCTCGCTCCACTAGATCCGCCAGGCCGATGCAAACCTGCTCAACCACCTGCACATCGCCAGCCCAGCGGCCCACCGTGGCCCGATACAGCTCACCTTGAAAGGTGGCCGGGGTGGCCATCACCCCTACGACACCGCTCCGGGTCAGACCGACTGCAGGCTTGACAGCAGGTTCGAGGCCAAAGATCGGCAAGGCAGGGAACGCCTGGCGCAGGGAATCCAAAGCCACGGCAGAGGCCGTATTGCAGGCCACCACGATCGCTTTACAGCCCATGGAGACCAACTGCTCAGCGATCCCAGCGCAATAGGCCTGGATCTCAGCTGCAGAACGCTGGCCGTAGGGCACATGCGCCTGATCCGCCAAATACAACAGCGATTCGGCGGGCAAGTGATGCACCACCTGCCGCCAGACGCTTAAGCCCCCCACGCCGGAATCAAAGATGCCGATGGGAGCGCTGCTCATGGATTAGCAACGAGGTAATTCAGCAATCCCGTGGCGATCGCCACCGCCATCCTGCGCCTGAAGGCTGGATCCGCGAGACGCGGCGCATCAAGCTGGCCGGTGACAAAGCCCATCTCCACCAGCGCAGCTGGCATCACGGTGCGGCGGATTACAAAGAAGCGTCCGGGCTTGGCTCCGCGATCAGGGGTGCCTGGCGACACACGCAACATCTGGATCTGCACAGCTTCGGCCAACCGCTTGGACGGACCCTCCTGGAAATAGAAGGTTTCAATGCCATTCACGTCGGGGCGCGAGATGCTCAACGCATTCGCGTGAATGCTGAGGAACAGATCAGCACGGCTGTTGTTGGCAAGGGCCACCCGTGGCGGCAGATCCACATCCACCTCGGATGTTCGAGTCATCAACACCTGAACACCTTTGGCCTGTAGGAGCTGCGCCACCTGCAGGCTCACATCCAGCACAACATCAGTCTCGCGAAGACCGTTGATGCCAACCGCCCCGGGATCGGGGCCACCGTGCCCTGGGTCGATCACCACCTTGTAGCGACCCTGAGGCACAGAGGGAAGACCCTCCGCCGAAGGCATCGGCCCCGTAGGCACACCGGCGTTAGCCGAGGGGTTGGCCCGCCAGGTTGGCGTCGTCGCGGGTGCATCGATGTCGCCCTCGCCAAAGGGCACCAAGCCACTGACCGCGGCCCCCAACTCCATCTGCCAGCGATCGGGGCTTGTCCCCACCAACCGCATTTGCCGAGGATCGAGCTGGGTGCCAGGCCTGAACTCCACCACGAGGCGCGTGGTGTTGTCTGTGGGGCGACCCACCCGCACCTCACGGACCACCCCGTTACCGCGAACGGTGCGGCTGCGCTGGGGAGCACCGGGCAGATCCACCCAGAGCCTGGGCCCCAGCAGACCGCGACCGTCTTCGAAAAAAGCCTGCGGCGTGGTGCCGGGCGGGGTGCGCAGCTCCAACGCACCGGAGCGATTGATTCTCCAGGCGGCAAGAGCGCTACTAGCCCAAGCGGGCAGCGCCGACAGCAACGACAGCGCAGG
>JBIIDQ010000059.1:0-8344 GCA_044238295.1 Vulcanococcus sp. | reverse complement strand
TGTGGAGTGGGCTCTGGCTGCTGCTGGCGGTGATGTTGAGCCTGGAAGCGGTGATCGGAGCCCTGCGGCGGCGCTGGGGCATGCCGGGCCGCTTCAGCCTTCGGGCGGCCGGTGTGGGGCGCCGAGGCAGGGAGCTGGTGCTGGCTGGCCTGCTGTTGGTGCCACTGGTGTTCGGGGTGGGGCGAGCCCTGGCGATCGAACCGGCAGCACTGCTGCATTGGCAGGCACTGCCGCCGTTGGCACCGGGCGGCTGGCAGGAAGCCCTGGCTCTGCCCTGGCCTTCGCTGGTGTTCAACACAGTGCTGCTCACGCTGCTGGCGGCCGCACTGGCAGTGGGGGTGGCACCGCTGCTCTTGCTGTTGGTGGCGCCTTGGCCATGGGGACAACGCCTGCTGCAGCTGATCTGGGCTATTGGTCGGCTGTGGCCACCGCCGCTCACGGCCCTATTGCTGCTGTTTGTGCTCAAGCCCGGCGTGATCACCGCCGCCTTAGCCCTCGGCTTTCACAACCTCGGAATCCTGGGGCGCCTGCTGCTGGAGGGCAGCGAAGCAGCAGGGCCCCAGCGGCAAGAGGCCCTGCGCTGCAGTGGTGCCGGCCCCCGCCTGGCGCTGCTCTACGGCCGGTTCAGCGGCCTTGCGCGCTCCTACCTGGCCTACGGCGCCTATCGCGCCGATGTGATCCTGCGGGAAACGGTGGTGGTGGGCCTGGTGGCGGGCACCGGCCTGGGCAGCCAGCTCAACCAGAGCCTGAGCGCCTTCGCCTTTGATCAGTTGCTACTGCTCATGGCGGCGTACGCAGCGCTCACCCTGCTGGGGGAAGATCTCAGCGACCGTGCCCGCCAACGGCTGCTGCAGCAATGAGTCTTCCGATCCCCCGCAAGCTGATCGTGCTTGGCGACAGCGGCGTGGTGGGCTGGGGTGATCCGGAGGAGGGAGGCTGGTGCGAGCGCTTGCGCCGCCACTGGATGGGGTTGCCCAATGGCCCTGTGCTCTATCCGCTGGGGGTGCGCGGCGATGGCCTGGAGAGGGTTGCGGCCCGACTCCACAGCGAAGTGAGCTGCCGCGGCGAACTGCGCCGCCAACAGCCCCAGGGGATCCTGCTGGCCATGGGGCTCAACGATTGCGCCCGCGTCGGCCGCGCCGATGGCCGGCCGCAGCTGGATGCCGAAGGCTTTCTGTTTGGCCTGCAGCGGTTGCTCATTCAGGCCAAAACGCTGGCACCGGTGCTGGTGCTGGGGCTCACGCCTGTGGATGAGGCGGTGATGCCCTACGCCGATGTGCTCTGGTATCAGCTCGAGCAGGTGCGCCGCTACGAAGCGCTGCTGGAGGAAGCGTGCTTGGAGGCGGATGTGCCGTTCCTGCCCCTGCTCAACTCCCTAGTGAGCAGTCCGAATTGGCTGCAATGGCTCAACAGCGATGGCATCCACCTCAACAGCGAAGGGCATCGCCAGGTGTATGAGCGGGTCTGCCTGTGGCCGGCACTGTTGCGTTGGGCTGACCTCGAACCACTGGCGCTCAACAGCGTGAGTTGCTGAGCCCACGGCCCCCAGGGATCCATCCCCCCATCGGGGGATCGTGATTCCACCGCGAGGGTGAGTGGCCCAGGGGCCCGAGCGAATGAACGTGGAATCACGCCATTGCTGTCTGCCAATGACACCGTTCCAGGCCTCCCCCGACCACCATCGGCGCAATGCCGAGCTGCTGGCCCTTTATCAGCGGTGCCGCAGCACCACCAACCGCAATGCAGTGATCCGCGCCAACCTGCCCTTGGTATGGCAGGTGGCACGCCAAGAAGCCAAACGCAGCGGCCACAGTTTTGAAGACCTCACCCAGGAGGGCTATCTGGGGCTGATCCAGGCCGTGGAGCGCTTTGAACCAGGCCGCGGCCACACCCTCAGCACCGCCGCAACACCTTGGATCCGCGGCGCCATACGGCACTACCTTCGCGACCGCTGCCATGGCGTCAGCGGCAGCCACCACCTGCTCGAGCTGCATCAACGTGGTCAGGCGCTCCTGCAGCAGCGGCAGCAGCAGGGGCTGCCCCGCCTCGATCGCAACGCCCTAGCCCAAGCCCTGGGCTGTAGCACGGATCGCTGGGAGCTCGCCATCGCCCGCCACCGCAGCCTTCAGCTGGCCAGCCTGGAGCAGCCACGACTCGATGACGAGGGCAACATCAGCCCCCTGAGCGATCTGATTGCCGATCAGCGGCCTCAAGAGCGCTATGGCCAAGCGATCCGCTCGGAGCAACGCCGCCACATTTGGCGAGCACTGCGACGGTTGGAGCGCAAACAACGGCATCTGATTTTGGGGCGCCTGCTCCAACAACTCACCTGGCGTGAACTGGCGCGGCGCAACAACCTCAGCCCGAAGGTGGCACAACGCCATGGGGAACGACTGATGCTCGAACTGCGCCAGCAACTGCTGCCGCTGCTGGGCAGCTAGCGATCAAACCAGGCCCAACTGAGACGCCACCGCCATGGCCAATAGGGCCGCAATCAGGGTCTGCAGCGCATTCACCAGCTCATTGCTCAACCACTGGCAACGCTGCTGCAGCCCCGCGCCGATCACGCTCTCCAGCAGGGTGGCCACCAGTCCCACGATCGCCACGAGCAGCCAGGCCGCGCCGCCTTCGAGCAGGCCCAGCTGCTGCATCACCAGGGCCATTAAGGCACTACCGAGCAGGCTGGCCAGAGTGCCCTCAAGGCTGATCGCCCCCTCCGTGCCTGGCGGTACCGGCTTCAGGGTGGTGATCAACAGCGTGTGGCGGCCCCAACGCTTGCCAATCTCACTGCCAAACGTATCGGCCAGCTTGGCGCTGAAACTGGCGGCAAAACCCAACTTGAGCAACAACACCGGCGCCGAAGGCAGCACGGTGAGCAACGCCAAAACCGCACCGGAGGATGCCGAGCCCCAGACGTTTTCGGGCCCGCGGCGGCCACCGCGGCCTTCCGCCAGGCCCTGATCCTGCTTGCGACGGAAACCGAGGCGCGTCACGAGCGATCCCAGGGCCAGGTAGACCACCACCGCCCACCACCCCGACCAATCAAGGCTGCCTAACAGCAGGGTGCCCAGCACCCCGGCATGCACCCATCCAGCCCGGGTGAGCAGGGGCAACCGCTGCGCTAGCGCAATCAGAACCCCATTGATCAACAGGGCCACTGCCCAGTGCTGGAGACGATCGGCACTGAGTAGAACCTGAAGTTCAAGCATCCACAGCAGGCTCGGCAGAACCAAGCGCTAGACATCGCCCCAGCACAACACGCCGCTGGCCAGTTCTGTTGCACTGCTCTAAGGGATCCGGCCTGAAGCCCCTGCGGGAGCGGATAATCCAGCCATCCGCCACACGTTCGGCGCCATGGTGTTCAACCGCAAGGGCAGCTTCTTCCTCAACCTCGATGAGAAGGCGCCGACTGCGCCGGCCACCGTGGCTCCTGTCGCCAAGCCTGAGGCCAAGGCCTCCGAGAAATCCAAGAGCGCTGCCAAGCCTGCGCTTGCAGCAGTTGCGTCGACTCCAGCTGCCTCCCTCAGCACCCCTGAATCAGCCTCCGGCAAGGGTCTGACCACCGCCGAGGCCATCGCCGCTGAGCTGGCCGCCGAACAAGCAGCCAAGCCCGCGGCCACCTTCTCCACCTTTGCTCCCGAATGCGTGACCGCCGGTGGAGCCCTGCCGATGCGTCGCCGCAGCGGTGGCGCCAACTTGGCCGGTTTCCGCAGCATGGCCGGCGGACTGTTTGGCAAGAAGTAGCCCTGGGCCCTAAACCCTGCTGGCACGCCAACCGCTGAGCCAAGCGGCTCCCGCCACACACGCGGTTGAGCTGCGCAGGATGGTTGGCCCGAATTGGACCGACTGCCAACCCTGCTCCTGGGCCTGCGCTTCTTCAAGGGGGCTCCAACCCCCTTCCGGTCCACAGGCCAACCAGATTTCCTCGGTCTGAGGTTCGAGGCTTTGGAGGCACTTGGCGAGTGTCGGCAACTGTTGCTGACGAGTCGTGGCCCACAACCGCACCGCTTGAGGCCTGAGCGGCAACACCTCTGCCAACAGCTGAGGATCGTCGATGGTCGGCAACCAGAGCCGTTCACACTGTTCTGCGGCTTCGGTCGCAATGCTGCGCCAACGCTCCGAGCGCAGCTGTCCAAGCACCGCCGTGTGCTCACAGAGCAAGGGCACCAAGCGATCCACTCCCAGCTCCACCGCCATCCGCACCACCAGATCAAAGTCGCGCTTCACCACAGCAGCGGCGAGCACAAGCGCTGGTCGAGGCGCCGGCTCTGCGCGGAGCGGCTGATCGAGAGGCTGGAGTAAGCGGGCCTGCTCGCGATCAATCAGTTGGGCGTCCCAGAGATGCCCGAGGCCATCCACCACCGCAAAAGCGGCTCCTGGGCCATAGCGGAGCACCTTGGTGAGATAGCGACTGTGCTCAACGCTGAGCTGAAAACCACCGTCAGCGCCCGCTTCAACCAGACGCTGCGGTGAGATCAGCAGACGCCGGCACTCACGCGCCATGGTCAGGCATCGTGATCGGCGAGCGGAAAGAGGCTGTCGGGATGATCTTCAACGGGCCAGTCGTCGTTGACGCCACCAATCACCAGTTCCTCGATCTCAACTAAATCGGTGTCGAGCTGGCGCAACGTGTTGATCAGCACGTCAAGCGCCAGCGCATCACTGGTGCCGAGATCGAGCCAACAGCGCGCCCACTCACCGCGGTACTCCATCTCACCCATGTTGTGCATCAAGGCCGGCATGGCGCGCGCGGCAGTATCGGCGTCGTAAGCCATGCCACTCAACTCAGCGCCTTCCTCCTGCACCTGCAGGTTCTCGGCGTTGAAGCCCCCCAGCTTGCCGAGGAAAAACCAGCTGTCGAACACAGTGTCGACGTATCCCCGCTCCCCCTGGCCAGGAGCATGGTTGAACCGCAACCAGATCCAGCAATTAAAGGGATCGAACTCGCGGAAGCGAATCTCCATGGGGCCGTGCGCAACGCTGCGTTACCTCCATCAAACATGCTGGGGGACCCTGCAGGCCCTGCCGCCGTTGATGCTCGAGCTGAGGTCACTCCGCTATCACCCCGCCACGGCGGCCGAACCGGTACTGAGCGGCCTCAATCTGCAACTCCAGGTGGGTCGACCGGCCCTCATTGCGGGCCGTAGCGGGTCTGGCAAATCCACGCTGCTCGAACTGATCTGCGGCCTGGCAGAGCCAAGCGGCGGCCGGATTCTCTGGAACGGCCAGGTGCTGAATGCCCGCCAACGGCGTTGGCTCTGCGGGCTGGTCTTTCAATTTCCCGAACGCCATTTCCTTGGGCTGAGCGTCGGTCAGGAACTGAAACTGGGGCAACGCCGGCTGCCGTCGGAAAAAGCAGCTGCGGTGCTGGAACAGGTGGGGCTTGGAGGCATCTCAATGCAACAGCCTCCGGAAGCCCTCAGTGGAGGCCAACAGCGCCGCCTTGCCCTAGCGGTACAGCTGCTGCGCGATCCCCGTGTGTTGCTGCTAGATGAACCCACCGCTGGCCTGGATTGGTCGGTGCGCGGCGAGATCCTCGAGCTATTGGCTCAGCTAGGGCGGGATCGGGTGATGCTGGTGGTGAGCCACGAACCCGAGCTGTTCGGGGCCTGGGTTCAACCCGAGGATCACTACCAACTGATAGGCGGGCAGCTCCTCCAACCACAGCCCACAGGCAGCTGAATACAGTGCGCTCACTGGGGTGCAGCGGATTGCGGCGATGGCGGATCAGTTGGTGCGGGCAACGGCAGCCGGCGGCGGCATCCGCCTGGTGGCAGTGAGCACCAGCACCACCGCCCGCTACGCGCGGCGGCGCCACAACCTCTCGTTCCTCACCACCGCGCTTCTGGGCCGGGCGATGACTGCTGGTCTGCTGCTGGCCAGCTCGATGAAGGTGCGGCACGGGCGAGTCAACCTGCGCATCGCCTCCGATGGCCCCCTGCGGGGCCTGATGGTGGATGCCGGCCGCGACGGCACCGTGCGTGGCTATGTGGGAAACCCTGAACTGGAGCTTGATCTGGTGCATGAGGCCGATGGGCTGCACCACTTCGATTTCAAGCAGGCCACCGGCACCGGCTACCTGCATGTGGTGCGCGATCTGGGCGAAGGCGAGCCGTTCAGCTCCACCGTGGAATTGGTGAGCGGCGGCATCGGCGACGACGTTGCGTCCTATCTGCTTCACTCCGAACAGACCCCTTCGGCGGTGTTTGTAGGCGAGCAGATCGACAGCTCAGGCCTCAAACACTGCGGCGGTGTGCTGGTGCAGGTGCTGCCCAAAGCAGCCCGTGAGCCGGCACTAGTGGCCCTACTGGAGGAGCGCTGCAAGGAGATCAGCGGATTCAGCGAGAAGCTGGCTACCTGTGAGGGCAACCTGGAAGCGCTGCTTCGGGAGATCTTCCCGGATCTGGATCCCCAGCTCCTGGATGACGCCGAAGCCAGCCAGGAGATCACCTTCCACTGCCCCTGCAGCCGTCGCAGAAGCGTGAATGCTCTGAAGCTACTGGGCAGCGCCGAGCTCAGCGACATGCTTCAGAGCGAGGGCAAAGCCGAATTGACCTGCCACTTCTGCAGTGAGGTGTACGAAGTTGGCGGTGGTGAACTGCAGGAGCTGATCAACGAGCTGGCCGCCGCCTGACGGGATTTCAGCGATTGCGCATTGCTTGGGCCGATCAACAAGAGTCACAAGGGCCATAGCACTACATATGGAGTTCAAGCTGAATGAGGGTGCTCAGGGATCCACCCCATTCGACCTCCGTGGGCTCAGCTTGTGTTACTCGATCTTGGCTTATCTAGCTGGTTAGCATACATTAGCTGCAGGCCAATCGGCCTCACTAATCCTCGGCTCAGATCCGCAGGAAAGAAGAAGGAGGTGGCATGAAAATGTTGTCAGCAATGGAATCCAAGGAATGATTCCATCCAGATTGGCGCCTCTGGCTCTCTTGGGTTACGTGCTGTTGCGCGGCTGTGATGCCACTGTCTTGAAATGGCTGCAGGAAAGAGCTGCTGCAACGTTGCTTCGAACAGCAGGAGGAGAAGATCCAATCAGCTTCGGCAACGTCTTTTTCTACGCCAATCTGGCCACTGGCCTGGTTGTGTTGCTGTTAGATCGTGGATGCTTGAAGCGTCAATTACCAAAACTTGAAGGTCGTGATCAAAGCTTTTTGTGTTTGCGTGCTGCCCTCGGCAGCCTGGTTGGACCGATCTGTTATTTCTTGGCGCTTCAACGATTGTCTGTCATCAGCCAGACATTGCTGTTCACATTGATTCTCCCCGCCACTGCCTTGTTGGCAAAGCTGCTCCTGAGCGAACCTCTACCCAAGCGATTCGGGCTGAGTTTTGCGTTGCTGCCTTTGGGATTACTAATCAGCCGAAACGTTGATGTGTCGCTACCGTCGGCTGCACCCTGGGGTGGCCTGGACCCCGTTGGTCTGGCCTTGGGCTTGCTCAGCGTCTTGGCGTTTTCTGCTTCTGGAGTTCTGAATCGGTTCGTGGTGAACAAAGGATGGGGTATAGGCCTCACAATTGGCCTAACAAACCTGCTAGCAGCGTTAGTCTTTGGAACGATCACACTTGTTTTTTATGGTCCCGAGCAGTTTCTCTATATGCGCTGGTGGTGGTTATTTGGCCTGCTTCTGGTGTACACCGCTTGTATTAATCTTGGCGGTGAGCTTTTGCTTTTGATGAGTTATCGCGGCTTAGGGGCGATCTCAGTAGCACTATGGGGGAACGGCGCAATCTTTGTGTCGTTAGTGAGTGCCTATCTGCTGCTTGGCGAAGCGCTCAGCCTGCGCACCCTGATGGGAGCTGTGTTGATCTTGGCGGCATTAGTGATGGCTGCCGCAAAGCCAGTGAGCCAGCCTGAAGCTGTCTAGCGCACATAGCCAGCGCGACGCATCAGCTTTTGCGCCTCATCGGAAACCAGGAAACGAAGGAAGGATTCAGCTTGTGGGTCAGCAGAGCCCGACCGAGCAATGTTCAAATCTCTCCAGATGCTTCGATCACGTGAGATGGGAATGGCCTGGAGCACCTTGGGATTGTCAACAGCCCATTCAGGCCAGGTAATCCAGGCGTCGGCATCAAGCTTCTGGAATGCCTTGAAGCTGGCGCCGGAACCCGTTGAAAAATCCACGATGTTGCGGCGAAACCGCTTGACATCCTCCAGATTTCCTAATCGGCCGGCCAAATCTTCCCAAAGGCCTGTGCCAGATGTATTGGCAACGCCAGATCCTTCGGTGACAACAATGCGTATGCCTGGCCGGAGCAAATCCTCAAACCTTTGAATCCTGCGTGGGTTCCCAGTCTTGACAGCAATGATGGCGGGACGCAAATAGATCGGGATAACATC
>JBIIDQ010000058.1:0-8352 GCA_044238295.1 Vulcanococcus sp. | reverse complement strand
GCGGTGAGCAGCGGCAAGGGCGGTGTGGGGAAGAGCACCGTGGCTGTGAACCTGGCCTGCGCGTTGGCGGCCTCCGGCCTGCGGGTGGGTTTGCTTGATGCGGATATCTACGGTCCCAATGCCCCCACGATGCTGGGCGTGGCCGACCAGACCCCTCAGGTGCGAGGCGGCGGCAATGAGCAGGTGCTCACCCCCCTGGAGAGCTGCGGCATTGCCATGGTCTCGATGGGTTTGCTGATCGATGCCCACCAGCCCGTGATCTGGCGGGGGCCGATGCTCAACGGCATCATTCGCCAATTCCTCTATCAGGTGGAGTGGGGTGAGCGCGATGTGCTCGTGGTGGATCTACCCCCTGGCACCGGCGATGCCCAGCTCAGCCTGGCCCAGGCGGTCCCGATGGCAGGCGTGATCATTGTCACCACTCCTCAAATGGTGTCGCTGCAGGATGCGCGCCGCGGTCTGGCGATGTTCCAGCAACTGGGCGTGCCCGTGCTGGGCGTGGTGGAGAACATGACGGCCTTTATTCCGCCCGATGCCCCAGAGAAGCGTTACGAGCTGTTCGGCGCTGGCGGCGGTGCACAGTTGGCCAGCGAAAGCGATGTCCCTCTGCTGGCCCAATTGCCGATGGAGCTGGCGGTGGTGCAGGGCGGTGATGGAGGGCGTCCGGCGGTCTTGAGTGCACCGGATTCGCTCACGGCTCAGGCCTTCCGTGAGCTGGCGGCCAAGCTGCCGCTGGCGGCCGCCGCATGACCCTTCTGGGTCTCTGGGGCCGACGCGGCAGGGCCATGTTCGCGGCTGGCGGGCCGCGCCGGCGCCGCTGGGTCGACCGCGTCGACAAGCTGCTCTGGTGGATTCCCCTGGCGATGATCTTCGTCTCAGGAATCCTGATTGCCAGCACTCAGCGGCAGGCGGATTACGCCGATTGGTATCAGCACTGGGTCACGGCTGTCGTTGGCCTGGGGATTGCCCTGGTGCTGGCCCGCATCCCAGTGGGCAGCATTACCCGCTGGCCTTGGGTGATCTATGGCGTCACGGTGGCAAGCCTGATCGCCGTTCGAGTGATCGGTGTGAGCGCCCTGGGCGCTCAGAGCTGGATCAACATTGCCGGCTTCAATGTGCAGCCCTCGGAGTTCGCCAAGATCGGCGCCATCCTCCTGCTGGCACGGGTGCTCGCTCGCCATCCCGTGGAGCGGCCGGTGGACCTGGTGCGGCCGGTGGCGATCATCAGCTTCCCGTGGCTGTTGGTGCTGGTGCAGCCCGATTTGGGCACCTCGCTGGTCTTCGGTGCTGTGCTGCTCGTGATGATGTTCTGGTCAGGGATGCCTGGCAGCTGGGTTGTGCTGTTTCTGTCGCCTGTGATCACGGCGATCGTGGCCGGCGTCTTCCCTTGGTTGCTGTTGGCCTGGATCCCGGCGATGGGCGTACTGGCTTGGAAGAGCTTGCCCTGGAAACGCGTTGGCCTGGCGCTGGTGCTCGCTGTACAGGGCATCTTTGCGGTGGCCACGCCCTGGTTGTGGAACAACTTCCTCCAGCCCCACCAGCGCGATCGCCTCACCCTTTTCCTCGATCCAAATAAAGACCCCCTCGGTGGGGGATATCACTTGCTGCAGAGCACAGTGGGGATCGGCTCCGGTGGATGGTTCGGCACCGGCCTCCTGCAGGGCCATCTCACCCTGCTGCGCTTCATTCCGGAGCAACACACTGATTTCATTTTCAGCGCTCTTGGCGAGGAGATGGGATTTGTGGGCTCCGTGCTTGCTGTGGTGGGATTCGTTCTGTGGATCTGGCGCTTGCTGCAGATTGCCGGGAAGGCCCGCAGTGATGTCGAGTCGCTAGTGGTGGTGGGGGTTGGCGCGATGGTGATGTTCCAGGTGGTGGTGAACATCAACATGACCATCGGGCTCGGACCGATCACCGGGATTCCGTTGCCCTGGCTCAGCTACGGGCGCTCAGCCATGTTGGTGAACTTCATCGCCCTGGGCCTGTGCGCCTCAGTGGCGCGCCGCGGCGGCCAGGGAGCTACTCGCTGGTGACGGCACCACAGCCGGTGAGCTTGGAGCAGCTGCGCCAGCGGCTCGCTGAGAGCGTGCCGGCTGGCTGCAGTGATGACGACAGCGTGCGCCGCCAGTGGTGGGCTGCTTTGGCCACCCTTCAGGAGGACTTCCTGCTGCCGCTTGGGGTGCAGACGGGTGTGTGGCTAGCGGCACCCCTGCCGGCCCTTTATGAGCCGCCACTGCTTCAGCAGCTGCAGGGCTGGGTGTGGGCGCCACCGGAGCTGGGGGATCTGCTCCAGGCCAGCGCGCCGCTTCTGCCGCCCGGTGTGACGGCCGGCGCTGCTGCCGGTGGCGGCTTTGAGCGATTGCCTCTTTTGGAATCTGATGGCACCGATCCCCTGTTGCTGTTGATCACGCCGCGCCTGCAGGTGGCGATGGCTCTACTGGGGGGACCCGGGCAGCGGCATTTGGTGGTGCGCTTCGATCCGCCCACCCTGTCGGCAGCGTTGAGCCTGCTGGATGAACGCTTGCAGGGAAGTGATCATCAGCAGGGCCAGCGGCTGCGCCAGGCGATTCAGGCCCTGGGTCCCCTGCAGAGCGATGAGCATCTGGCCCAACGCTTCTGGCCAAGGCTGGCGGAGCGCCTGGCGGCCATGGCCCCCAGCCTCACGCTTCAGCCCCTGGTCCATCGCAGCCCTGCAGCGTCGAGCGGGACCTCCAGTAGCCCCAGCAGTGAGCTGGCACTGCTGGAAGCCCTCACCCATGAAGTGCGGACGCCGCTGGCCACGATCCGAACCCTGATCCGCTCGCTCTTGCGCCGCAGCGATCTGCCGGAGCTGGTGCGCCAGCGGCTGCAGCAGATCGATGGGGAGTGCAGTGAACAGATCGATCGCTTTGGGCTGATCTTCATGGCGGCCGAACTGCAGCGGCAGCCTCTGAACGAGGCCCAGGCGTTGGCCCGCACCGACCTGGCCCGCCTGTTGCAGCAGTTGGAGCCGGCCTGGAGGCAGCAGCTGCTGCGCCGCAGCCTGGCGATCGAGCTCAGCTGCAGTCCGGATCTGCCGCCAGTGCTGAGCGATCCGGCCCGCTTGGAAACCGTGCTTGGCGGGCTCGTGGATCGCTTTAGCCGTGGTCTGCCAGCGGGCGCGGTGGTGCAGCTCAGTCTCAGGCCCGCCGGAGCTCGGTTGAAGCTGCGCTTCAGTGCCACCGAAGCTGTCCTCGCGGAGCCCGGGGATGCTGGTGGCGCCGAGCGGGTGGGCCCCGTGCTCAGCTGGAATCCCGGCACCGGCAGCCTGCAGTTGAGCCGTCAGGCCACCCAGCGGCTGTTCCACAGCCTGGGGGGGCGCTTGGCCGAGCGGGCTAGCAACGATCTCACGGTGTTTTTCCCTGTTGCCAGCAGCTGATCTGTCGGGTTTGTTGACTGGTGTGAAGACCCTGCTGCTGCAGCCTGTTGGGCCCAAAACACGGTGCTAGCTTCCGAACGAAACGGTCTGCGGTCCGCCGACTCCCCTCTCCGGAACAGCCATGGCATTGAGCGGTCAACTCCCGAAGTACATCGGCAGCACAGGCGGTCTGCTCAACGCCGCTGAAACCGAAGAGAAGTACGCGATCACCTGGACCAGCAGCAAGGTTCAGGCCTTCGAGCTGCCCACTGGTGGCGCCGCTCATATGAATGAGGGCGAAAACATCATGTACTTCGCTCGCAAGGAGCAGTGCCTGGCGCTCGGCACCCAGCTGCGCACCAAGTTCAAGCCCCGCATCGAGGATTACAAGATCTACCGGATCTTCCCCGGTGGAGATACCGAGTTTCTGCACCCCAAAGATGGTGTGTTCCCCGAGAAGGTGAACGAAGGTCGCCCGATGGTGGGTCACAACGCTCGTCGCATCGGCCAGAACGGCAACCCCGCCAGCATCAAGTTCACCGGCAAGAACACCTTCGATTCCTGAGGGCTGTCTTCCTTGCCCTCCAATCTGAGGCAGGGCGGTCAACCTCTATAAAGGCGGGGCCAGGCGCCCCGTTTTTTGTGCCTGCACGCCCCACGTGATGCCATCTCCCGACCGCGCCACTGTTTTGGCCCAGGCTGAGGCGGGCAGCAGCTACATACCCATTTGGCGTACTTGGCCGGCGGATCTGGAAACACCGCTCACCGCCTGGCTGAAGGTGGGCGCTGGGAGCGAGCACGGTGTGCTGCTCGAGTCGGTGGAAGGCGGAGAGCGCATCGGCCGCTGGAGCTTTGTGGTGAGCGATCCGCTGTGGACGCTCACCGTGCGTGGTGATCACGCCGAGCAGTGCTGGCGGGATGGTCGCCGTAACCAGCTGCAGGGCAACCCCTTTGATCTGCTTCGTGAGGCCTTGCAGCCCTACAGCGCCTCCACCATTCCCGGCCTGCCGCCGGTGGGGCAGTTGTTTGGCTTCTGGGGTTATGAGTTGATTCGCTGGATTGAGCCCAGCGTTCCCGTGCATCCCACCGATCCCCAGGGGCCTCCTGATGGGTGCTGGATGCTGGCCGACAGTCTGCTGGTGTTCGATCAGGTGAAGCGGCAGATCACCGCGGTGGCCTACGCCGACTGCAGTGGTGGCGCTGATCCGGCCGCCGCTTACGACGCAGCCCTCGCCAGGTTGGATGGCTTAGAGCGGCGCATGCATGCGCCGCTGCCACCGGGGCTCACGCCGCTCGATTGGCGGGAATCGCCCACGGTGGATTTGCCCACCACCAGCAACCGCAGCCGCGAGGAGTTTGAGGCGGCGGTCCTGACAGCCAAGGAACATATCGCCGCTGGTGATGTGTTCCAGCTGGTGATCAGCCAGCGGCTGGAAACCCTTGTGCAGCGCGAACCCTTTGAGCTTTATCGCAGCCTGCGGATGGTGAATCCATCGCCGTATATGGCGTTCTTCAATTTCGGCGGCTGGCATCTGATCGGCTCTAGCCCCGAGGTGATGGTGAAAGCCGAGCCCATGGCTGATGGCAGTGGCCGGGTGAAGGCGTCGTTGCGTCCCATCGCTGGCACTAGGCCCCGCGGCGCTAATGAGGCAGAGGATCTGGCGCTTGAAGCGGATCTACTCGCCGATCCCAAGGAGCGGGCTGAGCACGTAATGCTGGTGGATCTAGGCCGCAACGATCTCGGTCGCGTTTGCTTGCCGGGCAGCGTGAGCGTGAGCGAACTGATGGTGATCGAGCGTTACTCCCATGTGATGCACATCGTGAGTGAAGTCGAGGGTCTGCTCGATCCGGCACGGGATGTGTGGGACCTGCTGATGGCCTCCTTCCCTGCTGGCACCGTCAGCGGTGCCCCCAAGATTCGTGCCATGCAGTTGATCAACGCCCTGGAGCCCGATGCCCGTGGGCCCTACTCCGGTGTCTATGGCGCCATGGATCTCAGCGGTGCCCTCAACACCGCCATCACCATCCGCACGATGGTGGTGCTGCCTGAGGCTGGAGGTGGCTGGCGAGTGCAGGTGCAGGCTGGAGCTGGTCTGGTGGCGGATTCGGTGCCTGCTTCAGAGTTTCAGGAAACCATCAACAAGGCGCGCGGCATGCTCAAGGCACTGGCGTGTCTGGCATGAGTAGCTCCCTGATGCTCAAGGGCTTTGAGGTGGAGCTCTACACCGGCCGTGCCGATGGCACGGTGGTGGGTTGCTCAGCTGAGGCCGCCGCAGCTCTCGATGGGTTTGTGACCGAGCCCGACTGCCGCAATCTCGAATACACCACAGCCCCGGCTGCGTCTTATCGCGAACAGCTGGAGCTGCTGTTGGAGCCGCGGCGGCGCCTGCGGCATTGGTTGCAGGGGCGTGGGCTCACCCTCTTGCCCGGCAGCACCCTCAGCACTGGCGACAGCCGCCGGTTTGAGCGCTCTAACCCCGACAACCCCTATCACGGCTATATCGAGGCCACCTACGGCACCCGGGTGGTGACGGCCAGCGTTCACATCAACCTGGGCCTTACCGATATGCCTGCGCTGTTTGCGGCCTGTCGGTTGGTGCGCTGTGAGGCGGCGCTACTGCTCGCGATCAGCGCCAGTTCACCCTTCCTCGATGGCGTCAGCACGGGTGCCCATTCACAGCGCTGGCTGCAGTTCCCCATCACGCCCCAGGCGGTACCGCTGTTTGAAAGTCACCGCCACTACATCGAGTGGGTGGAGCAACAGCTCCAGCTCGGCACGATGCAAAACGTGCGGCACCTGTGGACCTCCGTACGTCCGAACGGTGACAACCGCCCCCATGATCTCAATCGCCTCGAGATCCGGATCTGTGATCTGATCACCGATCCGATGGTGCTGCTGGCGGTCACGGCCTTCGCCGAAGCACGGATTCAGCAACTGCTGCGGGAGCCTGAGCTCCACGATCCGCTGCGGGCGAGCAGCCTCAGCCTTGCGGAGCTCGCCGAGCTGGCCGATGCCAATGACCGGGCCTCGGCCCGCAGCAGCTTGGAAGCCACGCTTCGTCACTGGCGCACTGGCGAGCCGGTGCTGGCCCGCCAGTGGCTGGCTGCTGAGCTCGAAGCCTTGGCCCCACTGGCTCAGCAGCTTGGTTTGGTCAGCTGGCTGGCGCCACTGCAGGCCGTGTTGCAGCACGGCAACCAGGCTCAGCAATGGTTGGAATCCCATGCCATGGGTACGGCAGTCGGAGCCTTGATTGCCGAAGGCGCCCGCGCGATGGAGCGCAGTGAAATCCAGCTCACGGAGTTGCTTGCGACAGATGGCGCGGTTGCTTTGGGATGATCATGTACCGCACGTCCGCCTCGCCACATTCCATGGGGCTCACCCTCGCCGCCAACGACGCCACTGCTGTTGCGGCTGAACCCCGGGGCACCCGTTTGCTGGATGAACGGCTGGAGCTGGTGGAAGACCTCTGGCAGACGGTGCTGCGCAGCGAATGTCCGCCCCAACAGGCCGACCGCTTGCTGCGGATGAAAGACCTCAGCCGCACTGTGGATGGTGCGGCTGCCGACGAGGCTTCGGCTCAAGCCACCGCTGAGATCGTTCAGCTGATCCGAGACATGGATCTCGCTGAAGCCATCGCAGCTGCGCGTGCGTTCTCGTTGTATTTCCAGCTTGTCAACATCCTCGAGCAGCACATTGAGGAAGACAGCTATCTGGCCAGCCTTCGGGCTCACCATCCGGAGGATCTCAACGATCCTTTTGTTCCGCCCCTCGCCAGCCAAACCGAGCCAGCCACGTTCCGGGAGCTCTTCACCCGCCTGCGTTCTCTAGGGGTGCCGCCTGCTCAGATTGAGCAGCTGCTGCAGGAGCTGGATATCCGCCTGGTCTTCACGGCGCATCCCACCGAAATCGTGCGTCACACCGTGCGCCATAAGCAGCGTCGGGTGGCGGCCTTGATCCAGCAGCTCCAGCAGAGCCAGCCCTCCAATCTCAATGACCACCAGAACCTGCGGCTGCAGCTCGAGGAGGAAATTCGGCTGTGGTGGCGCACCGATGAACTGCACCAGTTCAAGCCTTCGGTGCTGGATGAGGTGGACTACGCCCTCCACTATTTCCAGCAGGTGCTGTTCGGTGCGATGCCGCAGCTGCGCCAGCGCATTCGCAACGCTTTAACGGCCAGCTATCCCGATGTGGCGCCGCCCAGCGACGCGTTCTGCACGTTCGGTTCCTGGGTGGGCTCCGATCGCGATGGCAACCCCTCGGTGACCCCTGATATCACCTGGCGCACTGCTTGTTATCAGCGCCAGCTGATGCTTGAGCGCTACCTGGCGGCGGTTGCTGATCTGCGCGATCAGCTCAGCATCTCGATGCAGTGGAGCCAGGTGAGTGGGCCGCTACTCGAGTCGCTGGAAATGGACCGGCTGCGCTTCCCGGAGATCTATGAGGAGCGTGCCGCCCGCTACCGGCTCGAGCCATACCGCCTCAAGCTCAGCTACGTGCTCGAGCGCCTCAAGCTCACCCATCAGCGCAATCAGCAGCTGGCCAGTGCCGGCTGGGAATCCCCTGGTGAAACGCGCCCAACCCTGATCGCCTTTGGTCAGGGATCACTGGTGGCGGCACCGGCTCCCGACCTGCACTACGCCACGGTCACCGAGTTCCGCAACGACCTGGAGCTGATCAACGACAGCCTCCAGGGCACCGGGCTGAGCTGCGAACCCCTGGACAACATGATTGCCCAGGTGCATACCTTCGCGTTCTGCCTGGCCAGCCTCGACATCCGCCAGGAGAGCACACGCCACAGCGATGCCCTGGATGAACTGAGTCGCTATCTCCAGCTGCCCACCCCCTATGCGGAGATGGATGAGGCGCAGAAGGTGGACTGGCTCTTCAACGAGTTGCAGACCCGGCGTCCCCTGATCCCCGCTTCGGTCGAGTGGAGCGCCGCCACCGCCGAAACATTTGATGTGTTGCGGGTTGT
>JBIIDQ010000057.1:0-8482 GCA_044238295.1 Vulcanococcus sp. | reverse complement strand
CCCGACCACGCCGGTGACGGCTATCCCCGCACCGGCAGCAGCTCCGGCTGCTCCGGTCCAGCCCGCTGCTCAACCCAGCACGGCTGTCACGGTCACGGCCCAGACGGTGGCGACCAAAGCCATCGCCACGAAAGCGGAGCCCGCCAAGGCTGCAGCCAGCTCCAAGCCCAGCACCAGCATCCGCGCATCGCAGCCCACCACGGCCCGCAAGGCCAACAGTGGCGGCACCAGCGGCGGCGGCGGCAACAACAGTTCATCCTCATCCAGCAGCATCTTTCCCATGGCCTCTTCCGTTCAGGGCATCGCCCTCGGCATGATCGAAACCCGCGGTCTGGTGCCTGCCATCGAGGCTGCTGACGCCATGACCAAGGCCGCCGAAGTGAGCCTGATCGCCCGTGAATTCGTGGGCGGCGGCTATGTGACCGTGCTGGTGCGTGGCGAAACCGGTGCCGTGAACGCCGCTGTGCGCGCTGGTGCCGACGCCTGTGAGCGCGTGGGTGATGGCCTGGTGGCGGCCCACATCATTGCCCGCCCCCACACCGAGGTGGAGCCCGTTCTGATCAGCACCAACAACCGCCGCGCCTGATGAGCATGGACGCCGCCCATCCGCGCGTCCTGGGCTATCTGGGCCGCGCCCTGAGCCTTGAGCTCACGGCTGTGCAGCAATACATGACCCAGGCCTCCCTCGTGGGGCTCTGGGGAGATGAGGCCTCCGCCAAAAAGTTCCGCGAGGAAACGGTGGAGGAAATGCAACACGCTGAGCGCATCGTGCAACACATGCTGCAACTGGGGGTGGCACCAGCCGCTTCCCAGCTGCAACCGGTGACCCATGCCCCCGATTTGCTCGGTTTGCTCGAGCACAATGCCGACCTCGAGCAACAGCTCGTGGATCACTACGCCGAGGCAACACGCTTCTGCGCAACGATCAACGACGAGGCCAACGGTGCGTTTTTCCAGTCGCTCCTGGAAGACGAACAACACCACAGCCGCGATCTCGAGGCCTGGCTGCATCAGCTCGGTGGTCGCCGTCGCCGCGGTTATGCGCTCTACAGCGCCAACAACGCGGCCCAGCGCGATCCCCGCTCCAGAGCCATCTTCTGAACTCTTTAGAGTCCGCCTCTCACAGGTTCCTGGTTTTTGAGCGACGCCCTCCCGCTTCCGCTGCAGCTGATCTGGCTGGTTCCGCTGTATGGCTTCAGCGGCATGGTGCTGTCGCTGCCCTGGGCCACGGGGTGGATTAAACGCAACGGACCAAGGCCCGCCGCCTATCTCAACCTTCTGGTCACCCTGCTCGCTGTGCTGCACGGCAGCTTGGCCATCAGCGAGGTGGTAGCGCTCGGGCCGCAACACCTGGATTTTCCCTGGTTTGAAGCCGCCGACCTGAACCTGCGCATCGGCTTCGATCTGTCGCTCACCAACCTGGCGGCGCTGGAGCTGATCACCACGATGAGCCTGGTATGCCAGGTCTTCGCACTCGGCTATCTCGATAAGGAGTGGTCGCTGGCGCGGTTTTACGCCTTGGTGGGCTTCTTTGAAGGGGCGATGAGCGGGGTTGTTCTCAGCAGCAACCTGTTCATGAGCTATTTCCTGCTGGAGATGCTCACCCTCTCCACCTACTTATTGGTGGGGTTCTGGTACGCCCAGCCGCTGGTGGTCACAGCCGCCCGCGACGCCTTTCTCACCAAGCGCGTTGGTGATGTGCTCCTGCTCATGGGCGTGGTGGCCGTGTCCGCCTGGGCGGGCTCGATGGAATTCACCGATCTCTATGCCTGGGCTGCCCAGGCCAGGGAAGAAAACCTGATCACTCCACTGGCTGGCACCCTGCTGGGTCTGGGCCTGATCGCCGGCCCGATCGGAAAGTGCGCTCAGTTCCCGATGCACCTCTGGCTGGATGAGGCGATGGAGGGGCCCAACCCCGCCTCGATCCTGCGGAATTCAGTCGTGGTCGCCTGCGGCGCGATCGTGTTGCTCAAGCTGATGCCGGTTGTGGCTGTGTCGCCGGTCGCTACCACGGTGTTGCTCGCAGTGGGCACGATCAGCGCCCTTGGTGGTGGCTTAGTAGCCATTGCCCAGGTTGATCTCAAGCGCGCCTTCAGCTACTCCACCACCTCCTATCTGGGGCTGGTGTTCATCGCCATCGCCCTGCAACAGCCCGGCTTGGCCCTACTGCTGCTCTTTGCCACCGGTCTGGCCCGGGCGCTGCAGTTCATGAGCGTGGGCAGCATCATCGCCACCACCAACTGCCAAGACCTCACCGAGCTCGGCGGCCTGGGCACCCGCATGCCGGCCACCGCTTCAGCGTTCCTGGTGGGGAGTGCTGGTGTGGTGGGCCTGCTGCCCCTGGGAAGCTTCTGGTGTTACGGCCTCTTGGTGGAGAACTTCCGCCAGCTGGCTCCAGCCTTTGCGGTGATTTTTCTGCTCACCAATGTGTTGGCGGCCGCCAATGTCACCCGCGTCTATCGCTCGGTGTTCATGGGCTCGGTGATGCCCAAGACGAAGCGCGCCCCAGAAGTGAACTGGCTCATGGCCCTGCCGATGGTGAGCCTCACCGTGATCGTGCTACTGCTGCCGGCGATCATGCAGCGGATCGACCCAATCCCTGGAATTAGTGCCTTCTCCCTCCCGGTGTCCGCCGCAGTGGTGGGAAGCGGCCTGATCGGGATCCTGATGGGTGCATTAACCCCGTTGGATGAATTCTGGTCGCGCTCACGTCAGCCGTTGGTGCGCGTGGTGCAAGACCTTCTCGCTTACGACTTCTATACCCCAGAGATTTACCGCCGCACGATCGTGAACCTGGTGGCGTCGCTGGCGAAGTTCACCCGCTGGTTTGACATCACGGTGATCAAGGGTGGCGTGGATGGCTTAGGGCGGCTCTCGCTCGCCACCGCTGAAGGCCTGAAACTCACAGTGAGCGGACAGCTGCAGAGCTACGTGCTCACGGTGGTGCTGGCCGTGGTGGTGTTCATCGGCGGCCTGCAGGTGCTGCGGGGGGTGGGCTGAAGCCGATGTTGCTCTCCTCTCTGCTGCTGATTCCCTTCTTGGGCACCCTGGCGCTGCTGGCCTGGCCGGGCAGTCCTAGCCCTGCTCGCCTGCGCCAGATCACGATCGCGATCTTGGTGCTGCAGCTCGCGATGAGCGTGGTCACCACGCTGCAATTCAACCCGGATCAAGCGGGTATGCAGCTGCAGGAGCTGCACCGCTGGGTCCCTGGCATCGGGCTCGACTACGCCCTGGGCGTTGATGGCCTGTCCCTGCCGCTGGTGCTGATCAACGGTGCGCTCACCTTGGTGTCCGCCGTCATCACGCGCGACATCAGCAAGCGACCGCGCCTCTACTTCGCGATGCTGCTGCTGATCAGCGGTGCGGTGAATGGCGCATTCCTGGCGGAAAACCTGCTGCTGTTCTTCCTCTTCTATGAACTGGAGCTGATTCCGCTCTGGCTGTTGGTATCGGTCTGGGGCGGTGTGAACCGTGCTTACGCAGCCACCAAATTTCTGATCTTCACGGCCATCTCCGGGATGCTGATCCTGGGAGCCTTTCTGGGCCTGGCCTTACTCACGGGCACGGTGGATTTCAGCCTCACACCGGTGCTCAGCGAGCGGTTGGCCATGGGAGGCCAGCTGTGGCTGCTGGGGGCTCTACTGATCGGCTTCGGCATCAAGATCCCGCTGGTGCCGCTGCACAACTGGCTGCCAGACACCCACACCCAGGCCTCCACGCCGGTGTCTGTGTTGCTAGCCGGTGTGCTGCTCAAACTGGGCACCTACGGCCTACTTCGCTTTGGCCTGCAGCTCTTCCCTGAGGCCTGGGCAAAACTGGCCCCGGCACTGGCTATTTGGGCAGCCATCTCTGTACTTTACGGCTCCCTAGCCGCCATCGCCCAGACCGACATGAAGCGGATGGTGGCCTACAGCTCCGTGGGCCACATGGGCTACGTGTTGCTCGCCGCCGCGGCCAACACACCTGTGAGCCTGCTCGGGGCTGTCTTCCAGATGGTGAGCCACGGCCTGATTTCGGCGCTGCTGTTCCTGCTCGTGGGCATTGTTTACCGCAAGACCGGCACCCGCGATCTTGAAGTGCTGCGGGGTCTGCTGAACCCCGAACGGGGCTTGCCGCTCACCGGATCGCTGATGATCGTGGCCGTGATGGCGAGTGCGGGTCTGCCCAGCATGGCCGGATTCATCTCTGAATTCCTGGTATTCCGCGGCAGCATCACCGCCTTCCCCCTGGCCACGCTGCTGTCGATGGTGGGTTCAGGCCTCACGGCGGTGTACTTCCTGTTGCTGGTGAACCGGGCCTTCTTTGGCCGCTTGGCGATTACCCCGCCCAGTGGCGATACAACCGCCGACTCCCGCCTGGATGTTCAGCTCAACACTGTGGCCCCGCGGGAAACAATCCCGGCCCTCGCCCTGGCCGCAGGCATTGTGTTCATCGGTCTCGTACCCAGCAGCCTCGGCCATCTGAGCGAAGCGGCCACCACGGCCCTGGCCAACCTCAACGGAGGAGTGGGCTGAGATGCCTGTTATTTCCCAGGATCTAGTTCAAGCCAACCTCTCGATCGACCAGCCGGAGGTGAAACGCCGGCTGCTGGCTGGTGAAACCTTGCTGATCGACACCCCCGATCACCTCCTGGAGGTGGTGGGTGTGCTCGAGAGCTATGGCGAGGTGCTCGATGCCTACAGCATCAACCTCATCTACCAGGCGGAAGAGCAGTTTCTGAATCCATTCCCAATCTTCAAATATCTCGACGGGGATCTCAACCCAGCCAAGATCTGGCGCCATCTCAACCACGACCGCATCAATTTCGAATACGCGGAGTACTGCCAGAAGGCAATGTTCTGGCATGCCACCGGTGGCATGGATGCCTATCTCGATTCCCCGGAGTTCGCCGAAAACTGCCGCCGGATCGTCGCCGCGAAACGCCGCCGCGATCCCCTACTGGCGCTGCTCAATCCGCTCTTTCCAGGCTTCCTGCCGGAGCTGATCCGTTCAGCCGCCACCACCCACGCCCTCGGCCAGTTCTGGCGGGTGATGAGCGATCTGTTTCTGGATCTGGCGGCGGCCGAACGAGACGGCCGGGTGCGCAGCATTCCCCAGGTCGTGGACTTCATCAAAGACGGGCTGGTCGCCGCTGCCGCTAATCCAATCGAGTACGGGGTCGTGATCAACGGTGAGCGCTACTGGGTGCTGCCACCTGAGGCGGGCCTCACCTTCCTGGTGGATGTGGCCGTGCCCTATGTGGAGGCGGTGTTCCTGCGTGGCATGCCATTCCTTGGCACTGTGAGCTTCAACGCTCAAGCCCAGCAGATCTCGCCCGATCAGGCCAAGTTCACCTACGGGGCTCTTTATGCCGACCCGCTGCCCAGCATGGGCGCCGGTATCCCCCCCAGCCTGCTGATGCAGGACATGTATCGCCATCTGCCCGAGAAGCTGCACCAGTGGTATCTCGAGCGCACCCGCGGCGAAGGGGATGTACGCGTGAAGATCTGCATGAGCTTCCAGAAGTCGATGTTCTGCGTGACCAACGCAGCCATCAACGGCACCATGCCCCACCCGCTCGGCAGCAGTGATCCCGAGGCCCATGCCGCCAACGAGGCCTATGCCGAGGCGTGGGCCCAGCGGCTCGGCATTGCCCGCACGGATTGCCTGGCCGCGTAGCTGCTTCGTTGCCTGGCGACGTAAGTTCGAACCTATGGATCACCATTGGAACCCGAGGCCAAAGCCCGATCGCATCGAGTGGCTGGAGCGCCGGATCGAATTCAGCGATTACGCCAGCAACCGCGACTTTCTGGATCGCCTCAACGATTTCTGTGAGGCCGAAGGCCGCTATCCGGACATCAGCTTCGGACGTACATACGTAAACATCACCCTGCGGGCCGAAGGCGACGACACCGCGATCAGCGAGGCTGACCACGCCTTCGCTGCAGCGATCGATGGCCTCGTCTGAGCAAGCGTTGCCCACACCGGACGACACACCGGTGGATCTTCAGGCCGCCTTCGAGGGGGCCCAGGTGCATGAGGTCCTGGCGCAACTGGATGAGGAGCTGATTGGCCTACGGCCGGTCAAAACCCGCATCCGCGAGATCGCGGCGCTGCTGGTGGTGGAGCGGGCCCGCAAGCAGGTGGGTCTGGCCACCACGGCTCCCAGCCTGCACATGTCGTTCACCGGCAAGCCCGGCACCGGCAAAACCACCGTGGCGGCACGGATGTCGCAGATCCTGAACCGCCTGGGCTACGTGCGCAAAGGGCATGTCGTCACGGCCACCCGCGACGATCTCGTGGGTCAGTACATCGGCCACACCGCACCGAAAACCCGCGAAATTCTCAAAAAGGCGATGGGCGGCGTGCTGTTCATCGATGAGGCCTACTACCTCTATCGGCCCGAAAACGAACGCGACTACGGCGCCGAAGCGATTGAGATCCTGCTCCAGGTGATGGAGAACAACCGCGACGATCTGGTGGTGATCTTTGCGGGCTACAAGGAGCGGATGGATGTGTTCTATCAGAGCAATCCGGGCCTCTCCTCACGGGTGGCCAATCACATCGACTTCCCCGACTACAGCGCTGAGGAATTGCTAGCAATCGCCCGGCTGATCCTGGCGGAAGAGAACTACCGGTTCAGCGAGGAAGCTCTGGCCGCCTTCGCCGACTACATCCAGCGCCGGATGCAACTGCCCTTCTTCGCCAACGCGCGATCGATCCGCAACGCCATCGATCGCGCTCGCATGCGTCAGGCCAATCGCCTGTTCAATCGCATGGATAGCAGCAACCTCACCAAACTCGATCTGATCACGATCGAGGCCGATGACATCACCGCCAGCCGGGTGTTCTCGGGCGAAGTTGAAGGTCTCGATCCAAGCGAACCGATCACCAGCTGACATCAAGCCCTTCGGGAGCCATGCCGCTCGCCAGGGAGAGCCTTATTTCGTCCGGCGCCGCGAATCGATCTGCAGCAGATCGCGCACCTGCTGCACCTGCCGGCCCAGCTGCGGATCAGCGGCCAGCTTCTTATCGATCTGCTCCACGGCATACATCACGGTGGAGTGATCCTTACCGCCGAATTCATCACCGATGCGCGGCAGCGACAGGTTGGTTCCCTGGCGCATCAAATACATCCCAACCTGGCGCGCCTGGCTAACAGCCCGCTTGCGGCTGGGGCTCTTCATCTCGTCCACACTCACGCCGAACACCTCGGCCACCTTGTTCAACACTTGTGCAGGGGTGACCTCCACCTCAACCCCGGCTGGATCAAGCATCGGCGCCACGGATTCCACCGTCATCGGCAAGCCGGTGATTGAGGCGAAGGCCACCGCGCGGGTGAGAGCACCCTCGAGTTCACGGATATTCGAGGTGAAGCGACCGGCCAGATATTGGATGAGGTCTCTCGGCAGATTGACCCGCTCATGCTCCGCTTTCTTGTGCAGGATCGCCATGCGGGTTTCGAGATCAGGCGCCTGGATATCGGCGATCAGGCCCATCGAAAAGCGAGAAATCAAACGCTCCTGAAGGCGAGGGATCTGCGAAGGCGGCCGATCGCTCGCGATCACGATCTGGCGACCCGCTTCATGCAGGGCGTTGAAGGTATGGAAAAACTCCTCCTGGGTGTACTCCTTGCCTTCGATGAACTGGATGTCGTCCACCAGGATCAGATCGGCGGCGCGGTAGCGGTCGCGGAACTTCTGCATGCCGTCCTTGCGGATGGCCTGAATCAGATCGTTGGTGAAGGTTTCGGTGCTCACGTAGGCCACGCGGGCCTCAGGATCGATCTCGAGGCGGTAGTGACCGATGGCCTGCATCAGGTGGGTTTTGCCCAGGCCCACGCCGCCGCAGATGAACAGCGGGTTGAATTCACGCCCGGGAGCCTCGGCCACCGCCAGGGCCGCCGCATGGGCCATGCGGCTGTTGGGCCCCACCACGAAACGGTTGAACACGTAGCGGGGATTGAGCCCGGGGGCCAACTTGCGGGGCGCCTCACCTGTGGGGAGACGCTGCCCCGCGGAAGGCAAGGAAGACTCGCCGACAGGGCTGGCCTCCCCTGGAGCCACGGCAACCTGGGCGCCATGGCCGTTGAGTGCCTGGGCTCCATCGGAATCGGTGCCAGCCTCCACCTGCACGCTGATGCTGTTGCCCGCGATCTCGCTGGCCACAGCAGCGATGGTGACGAGATAGTTTTTGCGCAGCCAGCCACAGGCGAAGGCATTGGGAGCCAGCAATTGCAGCCGAGTGCCATCGAATCCGGCGCAGCGCGCAGGCCGGATCCAGGTTTCAAACGTTGGCTTGGAGAGGTTGCCCTGGAGCGCTTCTTGAACCTGACGCCACAGCGTTTCGCCTTGCTGCACCGCCACACAAACCCTCCCGGGCCACGAATATAAGGGCAGTCCTCGGAGGGGTCCGTCTCCAATGATGCGCATCGCAAGCCGCCCATCCCTGCTCGGTGCCCTGCTCTTGGCGGGCCTTCTCAGCGCCTGCAGCGATGTGATCC
>JBIIDQ010000056.1:0-8537 GCA_044238295.1 Vulcanococcus sp. | reverse complement strand
GCCTCACGGCTCGTGACCATGGTGAGTGGCATGGAGCGGGCGGTGCCTCCGGCACGTGATCCACAGCTTGTGGCGCGCCTCCACAAGGCCGAAGCCGATCTGCTGATCTGCATGGCCCAGCGGTTGCTCCTGTGGGAGCAGCAGTTGCGAACACCTCGCGGGCTGACCCTCCCACCGCTCCAGCCCCTGCAACTCCCCCAAAGCTGGCTGGATCTCGGCAGCGAGCTCAACGATCCGGTGGCCAATTCCGCTGCCCTGGAGCGGCTGGAGCGGATCGCTGTCCGATTGCTGCTCTGCCGTCAAGCCGAACAGGCCATCCGCGATGGCGAAACGAGCTGGCGGGCGATCATGGCTCGGAGCTGATCAGCCCATGACAGTCACCCGGGAACTGCTGCTTCAGCGGCACAACTACTACCGCTGGCTGCTGGTGGTGGAAGTCCTGGCTTTGGTGGGCTTACGGCCTCTGCAGCAGGCCCCACAGCTGGTCAGCCTGGTGTATTTGACCATCGCCGGCGTGGGGGTGTTGATGGATTCACCACTGCTGCCAAGTCACCGACTCACGCGGCATTTGAAGGGCATAGTGCTTCCTCAGAAAGACCACCACCAGCTGCAACGGGTGCTCAAGCGGAGGCGATGGCTTTCGAATGGGTGGCTTGTCGCTGCGGCGGTAGAGCTGCTTTGGCAGGTCTCCCTGCTCGTGGCACCGATGGTGGTGGTGCAACTCAGTGTTGTGCACGTGTTGGTGTGGATGGCACTGATGCTCTACGTGCTCTGGGCCCTGACCAATGCCTTAGCGGAAGAACCGGTGTTCAACGGCTCACTCTTAATTGGAGCTGCCGCCGGGTATCTATTGATTGGTTTCACCGGGGGAATCATGCTGAATTCCCTCCTCGTTTTGGATCCCGAGGCGTTCAACCTGAGCTCCAACATTCAGGGCAACTGGCCAACTGCCATCGCCCACGCCCCGCAGATGCTTGGCGCCTCCTTCGGCAGCCTCACCACTCTGGGCAGCCCCGTGTTCAACAGCAACAACCTCTCCAGCGTGAGTGCCAGCGTGGGCATCACCATCGTTGGGCAGCTGTACGTGGCGATCTTGATCGCCGGTGTGCTCGGGAAACCCAGGCAAATCGCTGCCGTCCGCAAGGCGGCACACCCATGCCGGCGAAGTCCGATGTCATCCCCCAGACTGAGGCCCAACAGGCGCTGAACCGCATCACCGTGGCCCTGCGAAAGCGCATTGCAATGCTCAGTGCGCTGCTCACGAGCCCAGTGTTGGCTGCAACGCCCATCACCGCCCCCCAGCCACCTGCAGCGCTCTCCGGCGCGGTGCCCACGCCGCTCAGCAATCCTGGGGCAACAGACCTTCTCGAGCGCAGCTGGCGCAAGCTCGATGCCGAACTGAGGGCCCTCGACCAGCTGCTGCCAACTGAACCCGAGCCGGCGGTGCGCGATGTGATCAGCACCCCGGAGCTCCCGCCCAACCTGCTGCGCGTCAACCAACCGCCGCAGGGGCCGCTCCAACCGGATCAGAGCACTCCCGCTCCGCCCCTCGATCTGCCCACCCCTCAGCAGCTGCAGGCTTCAGGCATCGCCAGCCTCAGCCTCGAGCAGGCCCTGGCCATCGCCTTCGCCAATAGCGCCAGCCTTCAAGCCCAGCGGGAGCAGGTGGCCTCTTCTCTAGCGAGCTTGCAGGCAGCGATGGGCACCTACTGGCCAACAATCAGCGCCTTCGCCTCAGGCGGCTACGAGCGCAGCCGCAGCACCGAAACCGTGCTGGCACCCAACGACAACCTTGGGTTTGGGCCTCTATTCGAGAGCAACGGCTTGCTCACCCCGAGCAGCAAACCCCCTGGGTTTCAACCCACCCAAGGCGCCTTCTACGCGCCCGAGGGCGGTTACGCGAAGGAAACCACCGGTACGAGTGCTTTCGAGGGTGGACTGCAGCTCAATTACGCCCTGCTCGACTTTGCCCGCACCCCCAACGTGCGCGCCGCCAGAGCCAACCTCGAGCAACAGCGCAACACCTACGCCAATCAACTGCGCTCGCTGCAGCTGCAGGTGAGCAAGGCGTACTACCAGCTGCAGCAGCAGGATCAGCTTGTTCGCGTCTACGACGCCAACGTCCGCAACGACCTGGTGATCCTCCAGGACAGCTTCGATCTCAAACAAGCTGGCTTGGTGCCACGCCTGGATGTGTTGCGACGTCGAGCCATTCAGGCCTCGGATGAAGAAACCCTGATTCAGGCGCTCGCCGATCGCGCCGTGGCCCGCCGGCAGCTGGCGGTTCTGCTCAACCTGCCGCCCCAAGTGACCCCCAGCGCCAGCGATCCGATCGTGGTGCAGCCGCGCTGGCCGCTGGATCTCGAGGAGAGCCTGCTGGCTGCCTACCGGGGCAACCCTGAGCTTGAGGCGATCCTCGCCACCCGCCAGGCCCTGAGCCAGCAAAAACAAGCTACCGCCGCTGGGCTACTGCCCAAGCTTGCACTGTTCGCCAACGCTGGCGGCAGCAGCAACCTCTCCAGTGTTGGTAATTTCGAGCTGGGCGGGGGCGGCTGCTGCGGTTCCACGGCCCTGCCGCTCACCTCCGCCAATGGCTGGGATTGGTCGGTGGGCCTCACGATGACCTGGCTGCTGTTCGATGCGGGCAACACCGCTGGCCAGGCACGCGCTCTTGCCAAGCGTGAAGCCGCAGCCGCTCAGCAATACGCCGCCACCCGCAACGACATTCGCCTGCGCCTGGAGCAGGCCTTCTTCAACCACGAAGCCAGCCTGGCCAAGCTCAGTTCGGCGCGGCGCGGGGTGGCTGCGGCGTTGGAGGCCTTTCGCGATGTGCGCCTGCGTTACCTCACCGGCCTCTCGAGCGAACTGGATGTGTCGATCACCCAAGACCGCCTGATCAACAGCCTGGTGCAACGCCTCAACGCGACCGTGGGAGTGAACATCACCTATGCACAGCTGCTGCGAGAGCTCTTGCCGATGCCGCGGGATCCCAACCAGCGGGTCCAGCCGCAACTGCAGATCCAGCTTTCCGCCACCTCAATACCCTGAGCGGGGCCACCTCCATGGCCAACGCACTAGCTGCCCTCAGCCCGATCTGGCGCAACAGCCTGCGCACCTGGCTGGCGGCCACCCTCACCATCGGGATCATGCTGTGGTCGGGCCGGAGCAGCGTGATGATGCTCGGCCTATTGGTGGTGGTGGTGTTCATCAACGACACCGAGCTCACGCCCCTGAGCAATATCGGCCAGCTGGCCGGCGGGGCTCTGATCGGCATCCTCACGGCCGTGGTGCTGCATCAGTTCTCGAGTGGTTGGCTGATTACCGCCATCGGTCTGCTCGTGACCGGCTGCCTGGTCCGCGGGCTGGGACTGGTGCAAGGCGTGAGCATGGGTTATTTGGGCTGCTGGGCCCTGGAGGTGGTGGGCTACGGCAAACACTTCAACTGGGCGCTGATCTTCGATCTGACCTTCACCGTGGTGGTGGGCATCGCCATGGCGCAGGTCGCCACCTGGGCGTTCTGGCCGCGCCGCCCGCTGCAACAGCTCCCGGCCCTAGAGCGCGGGCTCTGCCAACAGCTCAGTGAACACATCACAAACATGTCGCACTGGCTGGAGCAAGGCGGCCCTCCGCCCACGGCGCTGCGCTCTCAAACCCTGCTGCCGCAGATCCTGCAGCTGCAACAACTGCGCGATCAACGCCACAACACCCCAACCCCCAAACACGTGCGGCACCTGAGCTCCCGCTGGGCCCAAACCGGAAGCCTCTGGCGCCAGCTGCTGCGCCAGTGGCTGCTGCTTGAGCCCCTACTGCTGGAGCTCACGCCACCCCTTGAGGCAAGCAGCCTGCTGTGCCAGAGCCTGAGTCGCCTCCATCCGCAATTACACCCGCTCACCGCGTCCAGCCCTCAGGCCGAGCAGCCATCGCCCCACGACTGGCTGGAGGACGCCCGGCGCTCCAACATCTCGCCACCGGTGATCCTGGCCATCGCTCAACAACTGAAACAGCTGCAACAGCTGCTGCATAGCCGCGGCCTTGTGATCCAAAGGATTCAGTCCCTGGGAAGTAGCCAGGGATGAGCAGCACCGCTCTTCGCGACAACCTGCGCCTGGCCCTCACCGTGGCCGTGGTGAACGGCTTCGCCACCCTCACCGGCCTTGCCTTCGCGATGTATGCCTCATTAGCTGTAGTCAGCGTCACCGTGGGCAACTACGGAAACACGCTCGAGCTGGGGCGCCAACGCCTGATCGGCACCACGATTGGAGTCATTGTGGTGTTCTACGGCTACAGGGCCTGGGGGCATCTGCCCGTGCTGGTAGCCCTGCCCCTGGCACTCCTACTGGCGCGACTGATTGCCGGTTCGCTGCGGCTCACCGTGGGCTACGTGGTGTGCTGCTTCGTGGTGATCATGGGCTGGCTGACCCATGAACAACAGCTCGATAGCTGGATTCCGCTGCGCCTGTTCTGGACGGCCTTCGGCATCATCATGGCCCTGCTCAGCCTGCGCTTGTTCTGGCCGTCGCGAGCGCGGATCGAGCAGCGCCAAGGACTGCTGCAACTGCTGGTGGATCTGGGGCAGACGCTGCAGGACTATTTGCAGAACACACCGGCGGCCCAACGACGCAGGGCCCTCACCCACCGCCTGCGCATGTTGCGCAACAGTCTGCTGAGCCTGCGGGATCAACGCGTCAATGCCCTGCGAGAGCTCGGCCCTCTGGCAGCGCAACACCCTGTTGCTCAGCTCTGGGAGCTGCTCGATCAGGCCTGCGAAGCGCTGATGCTCGATCTCGATGAACTGCGCCGCCTGCAGGCCCCTGATTGGCAGGCCTGGGGGCTGAAACCCCAACACGAAGCGGCTTTGACCTACAGCCGTACCGTCGCTGAACGACTGCTCCGCTGGCAGGCCGTGCTGCGCCGCTCCATTGGGCTGCAGGCGCCGCCTCAGGAGCCCCGGCCCTCCCTACCCGTGCAGAGCCTTCGATCAGCCCAGGCGGATCAGGCCTACGCCCAACTCAGCCCAGAACAGCTGCAGTGCGTGGCCAGCCGCCTGGTGGTGCTCAACCGCATCGACCACACGCTGGAAAGCACCGAACGTCGCTGGCAGGCGTTGCTTCAGTGAGGTCTCAGGCGTTGGGCCGCGATGACCACCAACGCTCGATCCGATACAGCAACACCACCACCAGCACCACCAGCCAGAACCACAGCTCCGGCGGGTTGGCGTTGAACAGGATCAGCAGCAGCACCACCTCGCTCACCAGCCAGGGCAGCTCCTGGCGCAACAGCTGATTGCGGATGGGCGGCAGTCGCGGAGTCATTGGATGGTGTTGGGCTGGCGCAGGAAGGGCAGGTTCCAGCGCAGGTCGATGCCGGGGGTGCGGTAACCGCCGGTGAGGGAGCGCAGGCCCGGGATCACGTAAGTGATCGGAGAGCGCCATTCCACATAGGCGTGGGTGGAGATGGTGAGGCCTTCGCGGATCGGGAATACACCGCTGCCACCGGAAATGGTCCAGCGGTAGCCATCCACGCTGCTCGGATCGTGCTCCAGCTCGATCTCGCTGCGCATCACCGGGCCGTTCTTGGTGAGTTCCTGGGCGAGCTGGGGGTTGCCGATGGTGGTGGAGATGTCGTCTTCGGTGGCGGGCAGCGTCAGCACCTGATTCACCTTGCCCACGATGCCGCCGAAGCGGCCGCGCTGTTTCCACAGCGGGACCACCTCCACCGGTAGGCCCAGGGGCAGGCGCCGAGCATCGGCCGGTGAAAAGTAGGCCACGGCCTTGAGGGGGCGATCCTTGGAGTTGGGCTGCTCCGGCCGGCCGATGGTGCCCAACCGCTGTCCCATGCTCACCGTCTGCCCAGGGATCACCTGCAGATCGAGCACAGTGCCGTCGCGCTCGGCGTGCACCTTGCCGTCGTAAGCGATCTTGGCCTCGGTCACCTCGATCTGCCGTTTGAGATCGTCGATCTGATAGCGGCGCTGCAAGGCCTGGGTTTCGATGTTGAGCTTCACCTGCTGGTAGCTAGTCACCACGTTGCGCTCGCTGATCTTCACGTCATCGAGGTTCACGCTTGTACTGGTGAAACCCTGCTCGGCCGACACCACCTCCGAGGAGAGCGGTGCCACCACCTCCCGCTTGGCCAACCACTCGAGGTTGCGCAGCTTGCTGGAGTACGTCGACTGAAGCTCGCCGTAGCGCCGGCGATCGTCGGAATATTTGGACAAAGACGTATCAAGGGCCCGCTTCTCGGTGAGCAAGCGCTGGGCATCGCGGTAGTCGAGCTTCTCGTTGTGGCGCTGGAGCTGGCGCAGGTTGCCGCGTTGCTGCTGCAACTGCCGCTCCAACACCGGCAGATACAGCTGCATCAACACCTGGCCGCGCTTCACCTTCTGACCCACCCGCACATACACCTCGCGCACTTGGCCGCCGGAACGGGCATTGAGGATGCCGGCGTTGTCGGGATAAATCAGCACACCGGTGCCCATCACCTCGGTGGGCACCGGCCAGAACAACGCCCACAGCACCACCGATCCGGTCACGCCCGCGAGGCAAACACCCACCTGGTTGTGGTCGCTCAGGCCTTGCCAGCGCTCAAGCAGCTGCTGTGCACGCCGCCGATACCAAGGCGCATCGGCGGTGGGGGAGGCCTGGGTCATGGCAGCCAGCTTGCAGGAATCAATGACCGCTGTCAGCCCCCTGCGGCCACACCCCCAGCTGTTGCAGCTGGCGCTGCGCCTGGTCTGCCCGCTGTTGGGATCCCGCCAAGCGCTGAGCTAGTAAAGGAGCGAGCACAGGCACCTGGGCGAAGCCACCACTGAAACCGGTAAAGAGCCAGAGCCCCGGCGCGTCCTCCACAGGCCCCACCAGCGGTGCACCGCTGCTGCTGAAAGCCACCGCGGCCTGCCGGAGCACGGCGGAGCGGCTCGTCCCATCGAGCAGCCACTCGGCACAGGCAGCCAGCTCCTCGCGCAACTGCTGCTCACAGCGATCCGCCGCCGGCGGCCTAGCCGCATCAGCCCCCTGGGCCGCAATCCAGGTGTGCTGCCCCACCAGAGCGCCGCGGCCCCATGGCACCAGACCCGGATCCACCACCCAGTCGCTCTTCTCAAGGTTGGCTGCACCACGTTCGAGGGCCAACCGAGCAAACCCCTGTGGCAACAAGGCATCGGGGCGGCCCAATGCGGCGGGAAAAGCCGCAAGCTCCAACACCGCCGCCCAGCTACTGCGCAAAGCCCCAGGCAGCGCAGGCCAGAGCTGACGGCACCCCGCACCAGCCGCCAACACCAACTGATCAGCCTTGCAGCCGCTGCCATCACTCAGCTGCAGGATCCAGCCCCCCGCAGCAGGTGCGAGGGCCTCAGCCCTGATCCTGCGCCGCTCCACCCCGGCCTGCGCCAGCACCACAGGCAACCGCTGGGCGAGCACGCGGGTATCCACCTGGGCCAGGGGCAACAGCCCCAGGCGAGCCATCCAGGACAACCAGCGATTGGAACCGTGCAGGCGCAGCCTTCTGGACTGCCAGCCGAGGGGGCCATGGCGCAGTTCAAGCGCACGCCAGCGGCGGGAGGCCGTAGCGGATCGGCGCGCCAGGGGGGAGGCGGCCAGCGGCCAACCCGGGATCACCCCATAGCTGATCGCCGTTGCCGAACAGGTGCCCTCCGCCGGATCGCCATCAATGAGGGTCACGGCCGCACCCAGGGCACGCAGCTCAAGAGCGAGCAGCGATCCGGCTACCCCCCCGCCGACGATCACCACGCCGGCAGGGCCTAACGCCATCAGATCCGCAGGGTGAAGGAGCTGATCACCTGATGGAACAGGCCTTCCACCCGGGGCCAGCGCAGCTCATTGGTGCTTGCCGCAAAGGTGTACAAGCGGCCGCGATCCACCACGACAGTGGCCAATTCGTGGCGGTCGCGGTCGTTGAGGTGCACCGTGTATTCGAGGTCGTAGAAGGTGCGGCCGCCGTCCTCGCGCTCCGAAGCCTCCACCAGCTCGGCCTCTCGGCCGCTGCCCTCGGGGGCGATCACCACGCGGCGCAGCTTTTCACCCACCGCCACCGCACTGCCGAGGTCATCGAGGCTGTTGGTGCTATTCACATCCGACACCACGAGGCTCAAGGTCTCGTCGGCGTTGATCAGGTCGTGAAACACCACCTGAGGGCCATCGCTCACCTGCACCCGGGTCCAACCGGTGGGATAGAGGAAGGCGTAGCGCCCATCAGGGCTCTGGTAGGAATTCAGACCAGCGGCGGCCGCACTGCAGGCGCTGAGCACCACCGCCAGCAGCAGAGCGACCAAAGCCGACAGCGAGGCTGAGCGCTTAGCCAGACGTGTGGTCGAGCGGGACACCGGGAGCGACATGCGGCTTGGCCAAAGCGCGGATTGACGTCATTCTGGCCCGCTGGCCAGGGCTGCCCCGCCTAGATTCCCCCCCAGACGAACCAGTGCCCTGAGCGGCTTCACCCGCCCCCTGGCCCGACTGATCGATCAGTTCGAGCGTTTGCCTGGCATTGGCCCACGCACGGCACAGCGCTTAGCTCTGCAC
>JBIIDQ010000055.1:0-8557 GCA_044238295.1 Vulcanococcus sp. | reverse complement strand
TCAACACAGGGCCTCCCATGGCGAGCAATCAATCCAACGTGGTGGAACTGCTCCAACCCGGCAGCTTCGTGAAACTGCGCAACCAAC
Organism: Vulcanococcus sp.; assembly: GCA_044238295.1. GTDB lineage: Bacteria > Cyanobacteriota > Cyanobacteriia > PCC-6307 > Cyanobiaceae > Vulcanococcus. Next base: position 8,470 of record JBIIDQ010000055.1, on the reverse strand, counting down.
CCGATGACCTGCCCCCTTTCCAGCTGATCCAATGCCGCGGGGGCCGCTGCTGGGTGCGCCAACAGGCCTGGGGTCAACTGGTGCAGTGGGAGGTGGAACACCGCAAGCTCACCTCGGTTGCGTGAAGGTGGTCTGAAGGCGGCTTGAACGCCGTTCCATACATTGGTCTCGACGTGAGCCCGCGGCGGCCTTGATCGAGCGTTACACCCTGCCCGAGATGGGCGCCATTTGGAGCGAGCAGGCGAAGTTCCAGAGCTGGCTCGATGTGGAGATCGCCGCCACCGAAGCCAACTGCGAGCTGGGCCGCGTGCCCGCCGAGGCCGTGGCCGCGATTAAGGAGAAGGCCAGCTTCAGTGTGGAGCGCATCCTCGAGATCGAGGCTGAGGTGCGCCACGACGTGATCGCCTTCCTTACCAACGTGAACGAACACGTGGGTGATGCGGGCCGCTACATCCACGTGGGCATGACCAGCTCGGATGTGCTCGACACCGGCGTGGCCCTGCAGATGAAGGCCTCGGTGCAGCTGCTGCGCATCGAGCTCGACAAGCTGGCCGACGCCCTGCGCGAGCTGGCCCGCGCCCACAAGGGCACCGTGATGATCGGCCGCTCCCACGCCATCCACGGCGAGCCGATCACCTTCGGCTTCAAGGTGGCCGGCTGGCTGGCGGAAGTGGTGCGCAACCAGGAGCGCCTCGAGCGGCTCGAGCAGGCCGTGAGCGTGGGCCAGATCTCTGGCGCCATGGGCACCTACGCCAACACCGATCCCCGGGTGGAGGAGATCGCCTGCGCCAAGCTCGGCCTGGTGCCCGACACCGCCAGCACCCAGGTGATCTCCCGCGATCGCCACGCCGAATACATCCAGACCCTCGCCCTGGTGGGTGCTGCCCTGGAGCGCTTCTCCACCGAGATCCGCAACATGCAGCGCACCGATGTGCTCGAGGTGGAGGAGAACTTCGCCAAGGGGCAGAAGGGCAGCTCCGCCATGCCCCACAAGCGCAATCCCATCCGCAGCGAGCGCATCAGCGGCCTCGCCCGGGTGCTGCGCAGCTATGTGGTGGCAGCGCTGGAAAACTGCGCCCTCTGGCATGAGCGCGACATCAGCCACAGCTCGGTGGAGCGCATGATGCTGCCCGACTGCTCGGTGACCCTGCACTTCATGCTGCGGGAGATGACCGATGTGGTGAAGGGTCTGGGGGTTTACCCCGACAACATGGCCCGCAACATGAATGTGTACGGCGGCGTGGTGTTCAGCCAGCGGGTGCTGCTGGCCCTGGTGGAGAGCGGCATCAACCGCGAAGACGCCTACCGGATTGTGCAGCGCAACGCCCACACCGCCTGGAACACCGAAGGCGGCAACTTCCGCGCCAACCTCGAGGCCGATGCCGAGGTGACATCCCGCCTCAACCCCGAGCAGCTGGCCGAGTGCTTCGCCACCGAGCTGCACCAGGCCAATCTCGGCGTGATCTGGGATCGCCTGGGGATCTGAGCAGCCCCCGGGCAGCTCACTTGTGATACGGCCCGCCCTGCTGAATCGTGAGGGCCCGGTAGAGCTGCTCCAGCAGCAGCAGCCGGGCCAATTCGTGGGGGAAGGTCATCGGCGAGAGGCTGAGCTTCCAGCTGGCGCGGGCCTTCAGGGCCGGATCAATGCCCTCAGCCCCGCCAATCACAAACACCAGCCGCTCTGAGCCGGAACCCTCGAGCCGCTCAGCAAAAGCCTGTGAATCAAAGGTCTGGCCCTCTTCCGCCATCACCACGAGCTGCTCCCCGGGCTGCAAGGCAGCCAGGACGGCTTCGGCCTCCTTGGCCTTGCCGGCATCGCGAAGCTCCATCACCTGCAAGCCGGGCAAGCGCTTGAGGTAGGTGGCAATGCCCTCGAGCACCCAGCCCTTGCGCACCTTGCCCACCGCCAGGATGCGGATGCGGGAGGGATTGATCACGGCGCCACGGCCCCTGCTGGCACGCTACCCACAGCCCTGGGGGAACCATGAACGAACCGCTGGCAGCCCTACAGCCCCTGGCACTCTTCTACACGCCCTACGCCGACTGGATCTACACCGCGGTGAGCACCACCGGCTTACTGCTGATCGTGTGGCTGGTGCTCAGGCCGAAGTAGTTGGCGCCGTTGTGCTGCGCTCGGTGGCGGGATTGGGGCCAGCTCCACCAGCGAGCAGATCGATCGGTTCGCACACTGGGAAGCGGTTGATCGCCTTAAGGGCGGCGCGGGCATGGGTGCGCAGCTGCTCGGTGATCGCTTCGCAGTAGGGGATCTGGGCCAGCAGATCCACCGTGCGGCGCATGATCCGCACCACATCGCCCTCATCCAGCGAGGTGTTGGCGATCAGGTCGTTCCAGCTCACGCCCTTGGCCCAGGCGTGCACCAGGCCCATCAGTTCGGGCTCAAACCACAGCGGCATCACCACCGAGGCTTGCTCCTGCAGGCGTTGCAGCTCGCGGCGGATACCGCGCAGATCATGCAGGGCCTCTTCTGCAGCGGGCGGGGGCGGGAAGCCACTCCAGAGATCGGGGCGGTTCACCTCGGTGGAGATCACCTCGAGCACGGCCGCCAGATCAGCCGGATCCAATTCATCCAGGTGCCCGCTCATCAGCGCCAAGCCGAGCCACAGCTCGTTGTCGCCGCGTAACGCGCCCACGGTGCGGCCGATCTCCGTGGGCTCCAGCCCCTCATCGCCCGCCAGACAACCGAAATGGCGCAGGATCTCGATCAGCGCCAGCACCGTTTCCCAGTGGCGGTTGGCGCGGAAGTACAGGATGCGCTGCCGCTCTTCAATCTCCGCTTCGAGCTCCTCGATGCGGAAGCGCTGCTTTCGCAGCTTCTTGCGATCGCCGGCGTGGTGGGCCGGATGCAGCTCCAGAGCCAGCTCCAGCTCCCGCACTAGGTGGGCCTGAGCCTGCACCTCACCCGCTAAGTCGTATTGAGGGGTGGTCATGTCATGGCGGCGGGCCATGTGAGCCACGGCTAGAGCCAGGCCGCCACTGGCCTGATCGCCGTGGCGCAGCTCGCCGGCGCGGTGCAGCTCAGGCGAATGCACCTCCTTCACCTGCAAGCAGCTGAGCTCCGCATGCAGGCTCACCACGGCCGTACACGGCACCAGCACCCACACGTTGTCGTCGGTGAGGCAGAGCAGCAGCGGGAACTGCCCCGGCCCATCCACCTTCTCCACGATCACCGCCGGCGTGACCCGCCCGCGCAGCACCGGGGCCTTCAGGCTCACCAGGGCACCCTCGCTGGCGAAGCGCAGGGCCAAGGTGAGCTCGTGGGCCAGGGTTTCCTCAGCCTGCTGCTGCAGGATCCTCAGCAAGCGGCGCTCTTCCCGCAGGCGGCCGCGCTGCTTCTCGTAATCCTCGAAGTCGTCCCAGGCCACCTCCACCGCCTCATCGCTGAGGTGGCTGAGCTGCTCGCGCAGCTCGGCGATGCGTGCTTCGTCGTCGGCCAGATCGAGGGTGGCGAGGTAGCGGCCGAAGCTGCGTTCCACCAGCTCCTTGGCCTTCGTGAGGTCGTAGCGCTGCAGCAGGTTGAGCACCATGCCGTAGCTGGGGGTGAACTGGCTCACCAGCGGATCGGCGGGCGCCGTGGCCAGCTGACCGGCTTCGCGCACCCCCTCGAAGCGGCTCTGAACCGTGACCACATAGCCCTGGGTATCGAGCCCGCGCCGCCCGGCCCGGCCCGCCATCTGCAGAAACTCACTGCCCATCAGCGGCCGGTGGCCCCGCTCGGTGCGCTTGGAGAGCGCTGAGATCACCGTGCTGCGGGCTGGCATGTTGATCCCCGCCGCCAGGGTTTCGGTGGCGAACACCACCTTCACCAGGCCCTGCTGGAACAGCTCTTCAATCAGCTCCTTCCAGGCCGGCAACACCCCGGCATGGTGAGCAGCGATGCCCCGCAGCAGGGCGTCGTCGTGGCCGCCATCACGCACGGCTTCCGGGGTGGCCGCCACGAACGCCTCGAGCCGCGTGCGGATGCGGGCCTGCTCCTCGGGCGTCACCAGGCACACCTTGCCCAGATCCCGCACCGCCTTGTCACAGCCGCGGCGGCTGAAGATGAAATAGATGGCCGGCAGCATCTCCCGCTCGGCCATCTGCGCCACCACAAAGCCCAGGGGCGGCGCTTCCGGCTGGGGTGGTTTGGGCGTCTTAGGGCCCTTGCGCTTGTTGCCCTTGGGGGCGCGCCACACCTTGCAGTTGGCGTGCAGGCCGGTGCCCTCGTCGTTGAGCAGCGGGTGCAGCCCCTTGGCGCTGCAGAAACTGAAGGCCAGCGGCACCGGCCGGAAATCGCTCATCACCAACTGGGTGGGGCCGTGCACCCGCTCGATCCAATCGGTGAGCTGCCCGGCATTGGCCACCGTGGCCGAGAGGGCCACCAGTTGCACCACCGGCGGGCAGTGAATGATCGATTCCTCCCACACGGTGCCGCGCTGGGAGTCGTTCATGTAGTGGCACTCATCGAGCACCACTGCCTCCACATCTTCGAGCGGGTCGTCGCCCTGATCGGCTTCCGCGTAGAGCATGTTGCGGAAGATCTCGGTGGTCATCACCACCACCGAAGCCTCACGGTTCACCGTGAGATCACCGGTCATCAAACCCACCCGCTCGGCACCGAACTGCTCGCGAAAGTCGCGCAGTTTCTGGTTGGAGAGCGCCTTCAGTGGGGTTGTGTAAAACACCTTGCGCCCATGGGCCAGGGCGCGATGGATCGCGTATTCACCCACCAAGGTTTTGCCCGAGCCGGTGGGGGCACTCACCACCACGGAGTGGCCCTGGTTGAGGGCGTCGATCGCCTCGAGTTGGAAGCCGTCGAGCGGGAAGGGAAACAGCTGATCCAGAGGCGGCACAGCAGCGAAGGCAGCGGCAGATGCGACGCCACCCTCGGGTTGGGGCGCGGCGGCTGAGGCCTGAGGGCTGCTGGGCATTAGCAGATCCTATGGGCAACAGACCAGCGGGCAGACTGAGGCGATCTCCACCGCGCAGCAGCGGGCTTGGTTAAGGCGCACGCCACCGGCTCAGACGCTTCCTGGAGTGCCCCTCTGGCGAAGGCACTCGAAGCACTCCCGCCCGAGCGGCGGCGTGAGCTGCGCAGCTGGCAACCCACCGCTGCGGCCGGCTTGCAAAGCGCGGCCAACGGCAGCCGGCCCCTGCTGGATCTGGCCAGTAACGACTACCTCGGTCTGGCCTGCCACCCCGCGCTCATCGAGGCAGCCAACCAGTGCATGGCCCGTGAAGGGGTTGGGGCAGGGGCCTCGCGGTTGGTGAGCGGCAGCCGAGCGGTGCATGAGCAACTGGAGGCGGAGCTGGCAGCCTGGCTCGGTCGCGAACGGGTGCTGCTGTTCCCGAGCGGCTTCCAGGCCAACCTGGCGGCGGTGCAGGCCCTGGCTGATCGCCACACCCTGGTGATGGCCGACCGGCTGATCCACCACTCACTGCTGGTGGGCGTACGTGCCAGCGGCGCCCGGCTGCAACGCTTCGCCCACAACAACCTGGCCGACCTGGCTCAATGCCTGGAACTGGCACGCCGGGATCGCCCTGGGCTCCGGCTGCTGGTGATCAGCGAAAGCCTGTTCTCGATGGAGGGCACATCACCGGATCTGCCCGCGCTCAGCGCCCTTTGCCAAACCCACAACGCCGCCCTGCTGCTCGATGAAGCCCACGCTCTGGGGGTGCTCGGGCCCGGCGGCCGCGGCCTGGGCCATGGCATGAGCGGGGTGAGCCTGATCAGCGGCACCTTCGGCAAGGCCTTCGGCAGTGGCGGCGCTTTCCTGGCCGCGGATGACTTGGTGGGGGAATGGCTGCTGCAGCATTCCGGCCCCTACCGCTACACCACAGCCCTGGCGCCCCCCCTGGCGGCGGCGGCCCTGGCCGCCCTGGCGCAGATCCAGCAACAGCCCGACCGTGGCCCGCAACTGCTGAAGCGCGCTGAGCGCTGGCGCGACCGGCTGGAGCAGGCCGGCTGGCCGCGTCCACCCGGCCGCGGGCCGATCCTGCCGTTGTTGGTGGGCGACGACAGCCGTGCCCTGGCGCTGCAACAACAGCTCGAGCGGGCCGGCCTGCTGAGCGTGGCGATCCGGCCGCCCACCGTGCCGGAGGGCAGTGCACGGCTCAGGCTGGTGCTGCGCCACGATCTGCCAGCGGGCAGCCTCAACACGTTGCTCAGCGCCCTGGGAGCGCCATGAGCTCACCCACCCACACCCATGTGATGGCCCTGCACGGCTGGGCCGGCGACAGCCGCGCCTGGCAGCCGTGGGCCGAGCAAGCCATGGCCCGCACCTGGAGCTTCAGCACCGCCGAGCGCGGCTACGGCAAGCTGCCGGCCCACCAACCCACCTGGCCAGACCAGGCGGAGCAGCGGGTGGTGATCGGCCATTCCATGGGGCCGCACCTCGTTCCTCCAGCGCTCTGGCAACAGGCATGCTGCGTGGTGTTGCTGGCGAGCTTCGCGGCGTTTGTGCCCGAGGGCCGCGAAGGCCGCAGCCTCCGTGCGGCGCTGCGGGCCATGGAACAGCGACTCAGCGCTGGCGAGACCACCGCGATGCTGCGGGATTTCTTCCGGCAAGCCGCCGCCCCCTACCCACCATCGGCCTTACCGCCGGGCCCCCTGGAGCAGGGGATCGACGGCCCAGGGCTCGAGCGGCTGCAACAGGATCTGGCGCAGCTAGGCCAAACCGCAGGCCTGCCGGAAGGTTTCCCGCAGACCGCGCGGCTGCTGATCGTGGAGGCGGCCGATGATCAGATCTTGCACCCAAGCAGCCGCGCCGCACTGCGCAGTGCCCTCCCCGATGCTGAGGTGTGGACGCTCGAGCGAGCGGGCCACTGCCTGCTCAACGCCGACCTGCCAGAGCGGGTGCTGACCTGGATTGCTGATGGCCAGCGCTGAGCTGCGGTTCAGCGACAGCGTGGAGCGCTGTTTCCGCAGCAGCGCCGCGGCCTACGAGCGCGGCGCCACTCTCCAGACCGCCGTGGCCCAACGGCTTGGAAAGCTCAGCAAAGCGCTGCTCGCTGCCGATTGTCCGGCCGGCCCCCGGGCTGATCTGGGAGCAGGAACCGGCCTGTTGGCCAGCTCGATCGAAGCCCGGATCGGTGGCCCGCAGCTGCTGCGGCTGGATGCGTGTGAGGCCCTACTCGATCAGGAGGCCCCGCGCCAGGCGCCGGCACCGCGGCTGCGCTGGGATCTCAATCAGGGGCTGCCGCAGGCGCTCCAAGGAGCGGCGCTCCTGGCCTCCAGCTTTGCCTTGCAATGGCTGGAGCGGCCCGCGGCGCAACTGGGCCACTGGTGCGATGCCCTCAGCCCCGGCGGTGCACTACTGCTGGCGGTGCCCTGCCAGGGCAGCTTCGCGCTGTGGCATCAGAGCGCCAAGCAAGCCGACGTGCCTTGCACGGCCCTGGCGCTGCCCGAGGCTGTAGAGCTGATCCAGCAAGCCGAGCGGTCGCTTGAGCTGTTGCACTGCCGGCAGCTTCGCTTCAGCCGCGCCAACCCCGGTGCGCTGGCCTTCCTGCACCAGATCAAGGGGATCGGCGCCCACGCCAGCCGCGCGCCGCGTCTGCAGCCCGGCCAACTGCGGCGTCTGAGCCGCCACTGGCCGGGGCCTGAACAGGCCATCGTGTGGCACGTGCTCGTGCTGGTGGGACGCAAGCGATGACCAACCGCCTGGTGGTGTGCGGAACCGACACCGATGTGGGCAAGACCGTGGTGAGCGCGCTGTTGGTGCAGGGCCTGGAGGCGCACTACTGGAAACCGGTGCAATGCGGCCTGGAGAACGGCGAAGGCGACCGCGATCGCGTGCAGCGCTGGCTGGAGCTTCCAGGCGAGCAAATCATCCCGGAGGCCTACCGGCTGGAGGCGCCGGTGTCGCCCCACTGGGCCAGCGCACTCGAAGGAGGCGATCCCCTCCATCCAGGAGCACCGATCGATCCCCAACGGCTCAACCTGCCGGCCCATTCAGGTGCCCTAGTGGTGGAGACCGCCGGCGGCCTCCTGGTGCCCCTGCGCCTGGATCTGCTCCAGATCGAACAACTGCAGCGCTGGCAGCTGCCGGTGTTGCTGGTGGCCCGCAGTGGGCTGGGCACCCTGAACCACACGCTGCTCTCACTTGAGGCGCTGCGGCAGCGTGCGATCCCTGTGCTCGGGGTGCTGTTGAACGGCCCCCCCCACCCCAACAACCTCTCCACCCTGGAGCATTTAGCCGGGGTGCCGATCCTGGGCTGCTTGCCCCCCCTGGAGGCGATCGACACCAAGAGCCTCGCTGCGCAATGGCAACGACTGGAGCTCTCCCATAAGCTCCATACATAAAGCGCCCTGGTGGATGAAAGGCTCAAACGTGGTCATCACCGCCGCCGTGGCGGCCCTTTGCGCCGGAATCTTGGTGCTGTTCACCGACATTGAGGTGTCGATGGTGCGCTGGTTCAGCTGCGGCCCCTTCTCCACCCAGGGCGAAGAGCGCAGCGAAGTGTGCAAGCGCAA
>JBIIDQ010000054.1:0-8573 GCA_044238295.1 Vulcanococcus sp. | reverse complement strand
GCTCACTAGTGGTGGCTCGATGGCTGCTGCCAATTGGTCCGTGGGCGCCAGTGCGATTTTGCCGGCTTTGGTGTTGGGGGTCGTTGCATCGGCGGCCTTGGTCAAGCGGCGCCAATGGGGCCGGGTGCTGGCGATCGTTGCCCTGGCGCTGTCCCTGGCGGTAAGCCTCAGCTACGGGGTGGTGTGGTTGGCCTTGGTACCCGTTGATCGGCCTGTGGTGGCGGTGGTTCTGGGGCTGCTCGTGGTGGCGGAATTGCTGGCTCTCATTTATTGGTGCCTGCCGCGCCCTTGGTATCGCCACCGTGGGGGGTAAGCCGCTCAGCTTTGAATTTGGTATTCACTGATACCAGAAACTGCTGCGTGGGCGTTTTGAGTGGTTTGTAGTGATACCAATCGGCCATGCCCAGTGCTGAGCGCTTCGCCGCCCTGCAGACCATTCAGCGGCGCAAGCCAGCGGTAGTGCAAGCACCATCAGCCTTGCAGGACATCTGGGCCAGCGACGTCTTCACCCTGGATCGGATGAAGGAGGCGCTGCCGCGCCCGGTGTTCAAATCGATCCAGGCCACGATCCGCTCTGGCGGCCGCCTCGACCCTTCCGTGGCCGATGCGGTGGCCAACGCCATGAAGGACTGGGCCACCAGTCGCGGTGCGCTGTATTACGCCCACGTTTTCTATCCGCTCACCAACCTCACCGCTGAGAAGCACGACGGTTTCATCACCCCGAAGAGTGACGGCCGCGCCATTACGGAGTTCACCGGCAAGCTGCTGGTGCAGGGCGAGCCCGACGGCTCCTCCTTCCCCAATGGCGGCCTGCGCTCCACCTTCGAGGCCCGCGGTTACACCGCCTGGGATGTGACCAGCCCCGCTTGGCTGATGCGCACGCCCAATGGCGTCACCCTGTGCATCCCCACGGTGTTCGTGTCGTGGACGGGTGAGGCCCTTGATAAAAAGACCCCGCTGCTGCGTTCCAACGCCGCCGTGAACGCTCAGGCCCAGCGGGTGCTGAAGCTCCTCGGCGAGAAGGAGATTGCTCCGATCAACTCCAGCTGCGGCGCTGAGCAGGAGTATTTCCTGGTGGACAACGCCTTCATGGCGCTTCGCCCCGACCTGCAGCTCTCCGGTCGCAGCCTGTTCGGTGCACCGCCGGCCAAGGGGCAGCAGTTCGACGACCACTACTTCGGCGCCATCCCCGAGCGGGTGCAGGTGTTCATGCAGGACGTGGAGGATCAGCTCTACCGCCTGGGTGTGCCGGCGAAGACGCGCCACAACGAAGTGGCCCCCGGCCAGTTCGAGATCGCCCCGGTGCACGAGGCCGCCAACGTGGCCACCGATCACCAGCAGCTGATCATGACCGTGCTCAAGGCCACGGCCAAGCGCCACGGCTTCACCTGCCTGCTGCATGAGAAGCCCTTTGCCGGCGTGAACGGCAGCGGCAAGCACGTGAACTGGTCGATCGGCAACAGCACCCAGGGCAACCTGCTCGACCCCGGCAAGACCCCCCACGAGAACATGCAGTTCCTGCTGTTCTGCGGGGCTGTGATCCGCGGCGTGCACCAGTACGGCCCGCTGATGCGTGCCGCGATTGCCACCGCCAGCAACGATCACCGCCTCGGTGCCAACGAAGCGCCGCCGGCGATTATTTCCGTGTACCTCGGCAGCCAGCTCGAGGATGTGTTCAATCAAATCAAGGCCGGCCAGCTGAAGAGCTCCGCTAGCGGCGGTGTGATGCAGCTGGGCGTCGACAGCCTGCCCGAGTTCCCCAAGGACGCGGGCGATCGCAACCGCACCTCCCCGTTTGCCTTCACCGGCAACCGCTTCGAGTTCCGCGCCGTGGGCTCCGGCCAGTCGGTGGCTGGTCCGCTGGTGGTGCTCAACACCGTGCTGGCCGATTCGCTCAGCTGGGTGGCCGATCAGCTCGAGGCCAAGCTGGGCAAGGGTGAAAGCATCGAGCAGGCCTGCTTCGCCGTGCTGCAGCAGATCACCCAGGAGAACGGCGCCGTGATCTTCGGTGGCGACGGCTACTCCAGCGCCTGGCACGAGATGGCCGTGAAGGAGCGCGGCCTCGAGAACCTGCGCACCAGCGCCGATGCACTGCCGGTGCTCAAGCGCGACGCCATCCGCGATCTGTTCAGCCGCCAGAACGTGCTCAGCCCCGTGGAGCTGGAGAGCCGCTTCGAGGTGTACTCCGAGCAGTACTGCTTGGCGATTGAGGTGGAGGTGCGCCTGGCCCTGCGCCTGGCCCGCACCCTGATCTATCCCGCTGTGAGCGCTTATCTCGGCGAGCTCGCTGGTGCGATCCAGGAGCAGGAGGCCATCGGCCTGCAGCCCTCCAAGGCCGTGGCCCAGCAGATTGCTGCCCTTAATCAGCAGCTGCTGGATCGCGCCACCGCCCTGGAAACGGCACTTGGTGGCGCTCCCCACGGAGCCGAGGCCCACATGCGCCATTGCGCTGATCAGCTGATGCCGCTGATGGGCGAGCTGCGGGCCTCTGTTGATGCCCTCGAAGCCCTGGTGGATGACGCTGCCTGGCCGCTGCCCACGTACCAGGAGATGTTGTTCGTGCGCTGAGCGCTGATCAGCTGAACGAAAGCGCTGATCTACAGCGATAGGACCGCTGCTGGTAGGGCTCCCTGGAGCCCCTGCCGCAGCGGTTTTTGTCGTTGTTGCCAAAGCCGCTTCGCCACTGGCCCGAGAACTGGGCTCAACCGGGCCAAGCTGTGGCGCAGCAGCTTGCTGTGGCCGATGCGATGGCCTTGGCTTGCTTCGGATTGCTGGAGCCGTTGCATGCGCTGAATCTCCGGTCGTCTCTGCCGTTCCACCTGCATGGCCGCCGCATCGAGATCGGCCGAGCAGACGCTGGTGAGCCATTGGGCTGCCACCACGCTGTCGCGGAGCGCCATGTTGATGCCCTGGGCGCGCACGGGGCTCATCGGGTGAGCCGCATCACCCAGGAGCAGCAGCCCTGGTCGTTGCCAACGCTCCGCAAGCCCCACTTGCACTGAAACCCGCCTTGGCCCTTCCAGTCGATCGGCGTGCTTGAGAAACACGGCCGCCATCGCCTCAGGCATCAACGCGGCGAGTTGCTGGGCCCAGGCATCTAGCTCGAGTCTTGGCGGTGGCGCACCGGGTTGCAGCAACCAGGCCAACTGCAGCGCCCCATTGGCCCCAAGGCAGGCGCTGCCGATCTGGCCGCCCGCCACCAGCGTGTTGAAACCTTCCCAATGTCCGCTAGGGAGGGGCGCGGGCAATTCAAACCAGAGCAAGTCGAGTCCGGGAGACTGGCTGCTCAGGCGCAGGCCCGCCTCGCGGCGTAAGAGCGACTGGCGGCCATCGCAGCCCACCACCAAATCCGCCTCCAGATGGACTCCGTTGGTGAGTTGCACGCCGCTGATGCGGGCTTCAGGTGCCCCTGAATGCAAAAGCTTCTGAACGCTCTGGCCGGGAAACCATTGCAGGGTGGGCAGTTGCAGGGCCCGATCCAGCAGTGCCTCAAGCAGCTGTTGCTGGGCCACCAGGCGGCAGGGCTGCAGCGACCCCATCGGCTCGCTCACTTGGAAGAGCCGTCGCCCTTCGATCCAAACGCTCCAATCCTTCAGCGGCCGTTGGGGCAGATCGGCCAACAAGCTGGTGAGCCCCATATGGCTGAGGGCTTCAAGCCCACAGGGCATGAGCGCATCGCCCCGGAACTGGCGGCTGAAGCTGGCGCTGGCATCAACCAGCGCCACTGAATGGCCTTCCTTCGCAAACAGGTAAGCAAGGCTTAGGCCCGCTGGCCCAGCCCCCACCACAACGAATCGACTCATGGGGTGCAGGCGGCCGCGCTCACGTCATTGGGCGAGGGCGAGGCCGCCCTTGGATCAGGCTTCAGCCGCGGTGGTGAGCAGGCGGAAGGCGCTGAAGAACAGCGAAATGCCGAACAAGGTGCCCACGGCCCAGAGGCTGTCGCTGGGCCATTCGGCCACCAGCAGGCCGCCGAGAATTGCCGTCACCACACCATCGATCAGCACCAGCCCGCGTGCTTCGCCCTGGCTGGCGGCTGCAGCGGCGAGCTCCATCACGCCTTCGAAGATCAACAGCAGACCCACAAACAGGGTGAGGCTGATTTCGCTTTCGATCGGGTAGGCCACCACCCAGATCCCTGCCACCACATAAAAGAGGCCGGAGAGCGCGCGGAAGATCTTGCCTTTGGTTCCCTCGGCTTGGCCGAGCCGCAGCAGTTGGGTGACCCCTGCCACTGCTGCGATCACGCCGATGCTCAAGGTGAGGGCAGTGGCGGAGAGGAACGGCAGGGCAATCGATGCAGCAGCCGCAACGAACAGGAGCACTGCTGTGATGCGGCGCAGGGTTGTGGGGTTCACCAAATAGAAGGCGTGAGCGCAACAGGTTAGGTGGGTTTTGCCCACGGGCCAGGGCTCTACTTAGGGTGCGGGCACCATCTGTGTTCAATCGCCGAGCGATGGCCGCGATCTTCAGCGACAACAGCCTCACGATCGGCCGCACGCCCCTGGTGCAGCTCAACCGGATCAGCGAGGGATGCACCGCACGGGTGCTCGCCAAGATTGAAGGTCGCAATCCCGCCTACTCGGTGAAGTGCCGCATCGGTGCGGCCATGGTGGCGGCCGCCGAGCGCGATGGCTTGCTGGGACCCGGCAAGGAATTGATCGAGCCCACCAGCGGCAACACCGGCATCGCCCTGGCGTTTGTGGCTGCCAGTAAAGGCATCCGGCTCACGCTCACCATGCCGGAAACGATGAGCCTCGAGCGGCGCAAGCTGCTCACCGCCTTTGGTGCTCATTTGGAACTCACCGAAGGCCGCATGGGCATGACTGGCGCCGTGAACCGCGCCAAGGAGATCGCCGAGAGCGACCCCGAGCGCTTTGTGCTGCTGCAGCAGTTCGTGAACCCGGCCAACCCTCAAATCCACCACGACACCACTGGTCCTGAGATTTGGAGCGATACCGATGGCCAGGTGGATGTGTTGGTCTCTGGCGTCGGCACCGGCGGCACCATCACTGGGATCAGCCGCTACATCAAAAACACCCTCGGCAAGCCGCTCGTGAGCGTGGCGGTGGAACCCACCAATAGCCCCGTGATCAGCCAGACCAAAACAGGTCAACCGCTGCAGCCTGGTCCCCACAAAATCCAAGGCATCGGTGCCGGCTTCGTGCCCGGCAATCTCGATCTAGCGATGGTGGATCGTGTGGAGCAGGTGAGCGATGAAGAGGCCGTGAGCGTGGCCCGTCGCCTGGCTCGGGAAGAAGGAATTCTGGCGGGGATCAGCTGTGGCGCAGCCGCGGCCGCGGCCCTGCGCATTGCCCGCGAGCCCCAATACGCCGGCAAAACAATCGTGGTGGTGCTGCCGGATTCCGGCGAGCGCTATCTCAGCTCAGTGCTGTTTGAAGGCATCTTCAATGAGCGGGGTCTGCCGCCCGGCTGACCCCGCCGCCATGGGCCTCAGTCGGCCAGGGGGATGATGCTCTTCAGGCGCTCGTTAAGTTGCATCGCCATCGACTGACGGCCCACGGCAAGCACTTTGAGGGTGTCTTCGTGCATGCGCAGCTGTGTATCGGCCACCTGCATGCCCCGCACCAGCTCCTTGAGATCGTCGGGGAGGCTGTTGAGGTCGTAGCGCTTGCCTTCAAAGGTGAGCACTGGAAGCTGCTGGGCTGCGGAGTCGGTCACTGGTTCTGAAATGGTTCTCGCTCAGCTTATGAGCACTTCATCGTGAGGCCATCGCTGATCAGGCCCCCCGGATCAGCTGGCGTTCGCAGAGGTCGCGATAGCGGCCTGGGCGGCTGATCAGCAGATCGTGGTTGCCCTGATCCACGATCTGGCCGTGCTCGAGCACCACGATCGAATCGGCTTCCTGCACCGTTGAGAGGCGGTGGGCGATCACCAGCACCGTGCGTCCAGCCATGGCTTGATCGAGGCCTCGTTGCACGGCTTCCTCCGATTCGGCATCGAGGGCACTGGTGGCCTCATCCAGGAGCAAGACCGCCGGGTCCCCCAAGACCGCCCGAGCGATGGCGAGACGTTGCAGCTGCCCGCCCGAGAGGTTGCTGCCACGCTCTTCAACGCGCGCCTCATAACCGCCAGGCATGGCTTCAATAAAGCCATCGGCGTTCGCCAGGCGGGCAGCCGCCTTGATCTGATCGAGCGTGGCTGGCCGGCCGAAGGCGATGGCCTCGGCCACCGTGCCAGAGAACACGGCGCTCTGCTGGGGCACGAGTGCCACGGCCTTACGGAGTTCGCTCGCTCTGAGATCCGCCAGATCCCGTCCATCCAGCAGCACATGTCCGCTCTGCGCTGTGTTGAAGCGCAGCAGGAGAGAAAACAACGTGCTCTTGCCGGCGCCGGAGGGGCCCACCAGCGCCACCACCTGGCCTGGTTTCACCCGCAGGCTGATGTTGCGCAGCACGGGTTGTTCGGCTTCGTAGCTGAAGCTCACCTGCTCGAGGGTGAGCTCACCAGCCACCTGGCCGAGCGGTAAGGCTTGGGGGCGATCAGGTGGTTCCACCGCCTGCAGCTCGATCTCGCGCAGGCGGCGGAGGGAGGCCTGGCCCTGCTGGAACTCGTTGAAATTGGTGGTGAGGTGGCTGATCGGGTCGATCAGCATCAGCAGCGCTGCCACATAGCTACTGAAGCCCTGGCCGTTGAGGTCTCCGCTTTGGATGCGGGCGGCGCCCATCAACAGCACCGCCAGGATTCCAGCGGCTTCGAGGAAGCCCACCACTGGATACTGCAGGGCCAAGAGCCGCTGGGTGCGGTAGCGAGCGCGGCGGTGCAGATCGATCTCCGTTTCGAACCGCTGCTGCAGCCACGGCTCAGCGGCAAAGGCGCGCACCAGCGGCAACCCCCCGATCGCCTCGCCGAGCAAGGCCGCAAGCTCGCTCACCTGCTTCTGGCTCTTTTCGGCCGCGCTCATCACCTTGGCGCCGAACACGCTCACCAGCACCGCCACCAGAGGAGCCAGCAGCAGCGTGCCCAGTGACAGCTTCCAGTCCAGCCAAACCATGTAGCCGAACACCACCACCAGCTGCAGAGCTGAAGGGGTGGTGTCTTGGATTGTTTTGTAGATCACCTCGCCGACGCGGTCGGCGTCTTCGGTGAGCCGATAAGTGAGGTCGCCGGCCGATAGTTTTTCGAGCACACCGAAATCGAGGCGTTGCAGCCTTGCAAACAGGCGGCGGCGCAACTCCTGGCTCACCTGGAGTGCAGGCCCGGCCAGCAAGGTGTCTTGGCCGAACTGGGCCAGCTTCTGCAGCATGAACACGCTGAGTGCCAGCCCGATCACCTGCAGCACCCGGCCGAAGTCACCGGCACCGATCGCGGGGATCAGTTGGCCAGCCAGCCAGGCCAACAGTGGCCAGCACACCACAAACACGAGCATGCACGCCCCACCGGCTACGAGTGCGGAGCGGTAAGGAACCAGGAGCGGGAGCAACCGCCGGAAGCCGGCCGAGGGGGGTGCGAGCATCTGGGCAAGCTATCAGCGCTTTTTTTGGCCCCATCTCCAGGTGCCGCCTCCACAGGCAAAGGCCCCGAGCCGATTCGTCTGGATCAATTCCTCAAATGGGAGGGATTGGCATTCACCGGCGGTGAGGCCAAGCAGCGCATTCAGGGCGGCGAAGTGCGGGTCAATGGTTTTCAGGAGACCCAGCGCGGCCGCAAGCTAAAGCCGGGCGATCGCATCGAGATCGATGGTCAGACCCATGTCGTGCCTCAGAACACGCTGGATCGGTCCTGAACCCAGCAGCCTTTAGGTTGGTGGGTCGATTCGTACAGGA
This sequence comes from Vulcanococcus sp., assembly GCA_044238295.1. Classification (GTDB taxonomy): domain Bacteria; phylum Cyanobacteriota; class Cyanobacteriia; order PCC-6307; family Cyanobiaceae; genus Vulcanococcus. The sequence continues at coordinate 786 of JBIIDQ010000054.1, read as the reverse complement.
CGCTGTGGGAAAGGCCGTCATCGCAGGCAACTGGAAGATGCACATGACCTGCGCTGAAGCGCAGGTCTTTGCAGACGCCTTCAAGCCCCTGGTGGCCAATCTGCCCGCCGATCGTGAGGTTGTGCTGGCACCTCCCTTCACAGCCATTGCCAGCCTCAGTAGCTCCCTTGCCGGTAGCGGCATTCACATCGCCGCCCAGAACATCCACTGGCAGGAGAAGGGGGCCTTCACCGGGATGATCTCGGCACCCATGCTGATGGAGCACGGCGTCACCCACGCGATCGTGGGCCATAGCGAGCCTCGCAAGTACTACAGCGAGACCGACGAGCAGATCAACCTGCGGGCCCGCAGTGCTCAAAAACACGGGATCATTCCAATCCTCTGCGTGGGTGAGAGCGATTCCCAGCGGGAGGCCGGCGAGGCGGAGCGCGTGATTCGCCGGCAGGTGGAGCAGGGCGTGGATGGCCTCGATCCGGCTCGGTTGATCGTGGCCTATGAGCCGATCTGGGCGATTGGCACTGGCAAAACCTGTGAAGCCGCTGAGGCCAACCGCATCTGCGGTTTGATCCGTCAGTGGGTCGGCTACCCCGAGGTGGTGATTCAGTACGGCGGTTCGGTGAACCCGGCCACCATTGATCAGCTCATGGCTCAGAGCGATATCGATGGGGTGTTGGTGGGCGGAGCGTCCCTCGATCCCAAGGGCTTTGCACGCATCGCCAACTACCAGGTGCCGGTGGCGGCCTAATGGTTGTGCGCTGGGGTCAGCGCACCCAGGTGATGGGGGTG
>JBIIDQ010000053.1:0-8625 GCA_044238295.1 Vulcanococcus sp. | reverse complement strand
TTGATCGGTTTATGACCCAGGTCACCGTCGGCGAAAACGAGGGCATTGAGTCGGCGCTGCGCCGCTTCAAGCGCCAGGTGTCCAAAGCCGGGATCTTCGCCGACCTCAAGCGCCTGCGTCACCACGAAACCCCGGTCGAGAAGTACAAGCGCAAGGCCCAGCAGCGCCGCCGTCGTCGCTGATCGACAGCTCCAATCCACCCAATTGATCCCAAGAGCGGAAACCGGTAGAAACACTGGTTTCCGCTTTTTGTTCGGCTGTTGATGATGGAGAGACTCCCGCAGAGGTCTCCCATGAAGCAGCTGATGCAGGTCCTGAACCGCTGGTTAGGCGCCAGTGTTGGCAATGCCTTCGGCAACCCACTGGAGGAGCGACAGCACCAACCTCCGCTCGTGGGAGTGCAGCCCTATCGCGATCACCCCCATCGCCATTGACCGCAACGGCTGTCGCCTAGATCCCTGAACGGCATTGGTCAAAGCTTCTGTAGCTGAGCGCTTCGGCAATGGCCGCGGCGCTCATCTCATCGCTGTCGCTGAGGTCGGCGATTGTTCGCCCCACGCGCAGCACCCGTTCGGCCGCTCTGGCGCTCAGGCCGCGTTGGTCGATCGCTTGTTGCCATAAATCAAGCGCCGCCGGCGTGATCGCTGCGTAGTGGTGCAAGGCACTGGCTGGCAACTGGCTGTTGTTCACCGCCCCTGGATTGCGGTGCAGCATCCGCTGTCGCGCCTTGTTCACCCTCAGCCGCACGGCCGCACTCCCTTCGGCTTCGGCACTCTGTCGGTAGCGAGCGCCCAGGGTGCAGCCCTCCAGTCGTCGCATCACCACTTGAAGGTCGATGCGGTCGAGCAGTGGCCCAGACAACCGGCTCCAGTAGCGCTGTTGCTGCGCTGTGCCGCAGCTGCAGGTGCGTTCCGGATCGCCGGCCCAGCCGCAGGCGCAGGGGTTGGTTGCTGCCACGAGGTTCACAGCGCAGGGAAAGCGCAACCGCTGCCGGGCTCGGCTCAGCCATAGCTCTCCTTGCTCCAGAGGCTGACGCAGCTGATTGAGCACATCACGCCGAAACTCCGCCAGCTCATCGAGGAACAGCACACCGCGGTGAGCCAGCGCCAGCTCACCTGGCCTGAGCTTTGCTCCACCCCCTACCAGTGCTGCGCTGGAGCAGCTGTGGTGGGGGCTGCGGAATGGCCTCTGCTTCAGCAGGCCTCCCTCGGTGGGCAGCAGGCCAGCAACGGAATAAAGCTGAGTGAGCTCGAGCATCTCTGTGCGGCTGAGCTCCGGCAGCAGCCCCGGCAGGCAGCGGGCCAGGAGGGTCTTGCCGCTGCCTGGCGGGCCAACGAGCAACAGGTGATGACCACCGGCGGCGGCCAGTTCCAGGGCACGGCGCCCATGCAGCTGCCCCTGAACGCTGGATAAATCGTTGATGCAAGTGGTGCCGGAGTCGGGGATTGCTGCCCGCTCAGGCGGTGATGCGGTGATCCGTTCGGGGTGTTGCAGCCAGTGCAGTGCCTCGGTGAGGGTGTCGGCTGGGGCGAGGGGAAGCCCCTCCACCAGGGCGGCTTCATCGAGGTTGGTACGAGGCAGCAGCAGCGCACGCGCGCCATGGCGGCGCGCCGCCAGAGCCAAGGCCACGGTGCCGCGAATGGGCCGCAGCTCGCCGCCCAGCCCCAGTTCGCCGGCGCACCAGATCCCTTCCAGCTGGGTTGGTGCCAGTTGCCCGCTCGCTGCGAGTACGGCGAGTGCAATCGGCAGATCAAAGGCCGGCCCTTCCTTGCGGAGATCGGCCGGCGCCAGATTCACGACCACCCGCGTCAGCGGCATGCGCAGGTTGCTGTTGCGGATCGCGGCGCGCACCCGCTGCCGTGATTCCTGAACCGCTGCGTCTGCCAGTCCAACCACCTGCAGCCCCGGTAGCCCTGGCGCGATATCCACTTCCACTGCCACCGCGCGGGCTTCCAGCCCCACCAGGGCGGCTCCGCTGCATCGTGCCAACATCGGGCTCTCTGAAACCTGCAGAGGTGAAATGCCACCGCTGTTTCACCACCGACTTGCCTGCTCCTTCATCCGCTGATGGCTGAATCCCCTCAACCCCCGCAGAACGACACGATCTTTGGGCGCATCCTGCGTGGTGAGATCCCCTGTGATCAGGTGTATGCCGATGAGCAGTGCATCGCCTTCCGCGATGTCTCACCCCAGGCGCCAGTGCACGTTCTTGTGATTCCCCGCGAGCACGTGGTGAATCTGCTGGAGGCACAGGCAAGCCATGAGCAATTGTTGGGGCACCTGTTGGTGGTGGCGGCCAAGGTGGCGCGGCAAGAGGGCCTCGACGCCTTCCGGACGGTGATCAACAGCGGTGTGGAAGCCGGGCAGACCGTGTTCCATCTGCATGTGCACGTGATCGGTGGGCGTCCGCTGGCCTGGCCGCCGGGCTGAGGCACAGCCGGCGAGAATGGGTTGATCTGAACGCCGTCATGAACCCCCTGCAGGCCTTCCGCAGTCAGCTCGGCAAGCTGCGGCGCCTTGCCCAGCCCTACTTTCTGCCGGTGGAAGACACCAGCGGTTGGCAGTTTTTGCTGCTGATCCTGGCTTTACTGACCGTGGTGGTGGGCAGCACGTTGTTGCTGCTGACAGGGGTGGTGGCCGCCAGCGGCGCCCTGATCCCAGGCTTGCAAGGGCGCTTCCTGCCGGGAGTGCCGCAACAGGTGGATGCCATTTGGGCCAGCCCGATTGGGCCGGTGGTGATGGTGCTGTTTGTGGCAGGCCTGATTTGTTTCGGAGCGCTGCGCAGCAAATTGCGCCAGGGGCGCTGGTTGCCCTGGTTGCTGATGGGAGTGATCACGCTGCTGATCCTGGTGATCAACGGCATCAATGTGGGCATTAGCTATGTCGCCCGCAATGTGGACAACACGCTCGTGGCCTATAAGGCTGATGAGTTTTGGCAGGTGGTGGCGATTTACGCCTTCTGTTTGGTGTTGGCGCTGCCGATCAGGGCTCTGCAGAGTTATTTGATCCCCAAGCTCGGTCTGTTGTGGCGCGAATGGCTGAGTGGTCGTTTGTTGAATCGCTATCTCCAAAACCGCGCCTACTACGTTCTCAATCCAAACGACGAAACAGCTGAAGAGATTGATAACCCCGACCAGCGCATCTCTCAGGATGCTGCCAGCTTTACCGGCACCAGTCTGAGCGTCACGGTTGAGATCGTGTCAGCGCTGCTCACGTTCGTAAGCTTCATCGTTGTGCTATGGAGCATCAGCACCACCTTGGCGTTATGGCTCCTCATCTACTCGGTGGGTGGCACCGCCGTGATCGTGTTTGCCAGCCGCAAGCTGGTGGCCCTCAACTACGACCAGCTTCGCCTGGAAGCGGATTTCCGCTACGGCTTGGTGCATATCCGCGATAATGCTGAATCGATCGCCTTCTATCGCGGTGAGCAGCAGGAATCCCGCGAAGCCGAGCGTCGGCTGGATGGAGCGATCCGTAATTACGACAAGCTGATTGTTTGGGAAGCGTTGATCAGCGTGATTCAGCGCTCCTATGACTACTTCTCCCGCTTTTTGCCCTGGTTGGTGATTGCCCCGATCTATTTCGCCAAGGAGGTGGATTTCGGCGTCTTCGGTCAGGCCAGCATCGCCTTCTCTCAGGTGTTGTTTTCGGTGAGTTACATCGTGAACAACATTGATCGCCTGGCCGCTTTTTCCGCTTCGATCAGCCGTCTGGAGGGCTTCCAGGGAAAGGTTGAAGCGATTAATCGCTCCGAAGCACAGCGTGATCTCCTCGTCGACGACGCGTCCCGCTCAGCTCAGTCGTTGCTGGTGCGCCATGTGGATCTGGTGCCGCCCGGCAGCGATCGCCGCCTGATTCACGATCTCAGCCTTGAGGTTGCTGCCAGCCAGCGGGTGTTGGTTGTGGGGCCGAGCGGTTGTGGCAAAACCTCGTTTCTACGGTTGGTGAGTGGTCTCTGGCCTCCCGCCGCCGGCGAGGTGGAGCGGCCGCCGCTCTCTGAGCTGCTGTTCATCCCCCAGAAGCCCTACATGATTCTGGGCAGCCTGAGGGAGCAGCTTTGTTACCCGCAGGATCCGCAGCGCTTCAGTGATGAGCACCTGCGCAGCGTGCTCGAAGAGGTGCGTCTTGGTGCATTGGTGCAGCGCTATCCGGATTTTGAGATCAAGCAAGACTGGCCGCGGCTGCTGTCGCTGGGTGAGCAACAACGCTTGGCCTTCGCCCGGCTGCTGCTCAACTCGCCTCGGTTCGTGGTGCTCGACGAGGCAACCAGCGCCTTGGATGTGAGCACCGAGCAGCATCTCTATGGGCTGCTGGCCCAGCGCGAGATGGCGTTTGTGAGTGTGGGCCACCGCCCCACGCTCAAAGCCTTCCATAACCTCGTGCTCGAGCTCGACGGCCTAGGCGGTTGGAAGCTGATGCCCGCCGCCAGCTATACCTTCAACTCCGGCGTCTGATCCCGCGATGACCAGCAACCCTGAAGCCCCCGCTACCCCCGCCACCAGCGCCACCACCAACGACGTTCCTGCTTTTGGTTGGAGTGGCTATGCCGAGCGGGTGAACGGCCGTTTCGCAATGGTGGGCTTTGTGGCTGTGCTGGTGGTCGAGGCGATCAGTGGTGACACGTTTCTGCGCTGGGCTGGCTTCGTGGGCTGAGCTCCGAGGCGCCTAGGGCAGCTCGAGTAGATCCACTTGCCAGAGCCCAGAGCGGCTCACCTCCACCGCCAGCACCCGGCCATCGGCACTGATGCTCACCCGACTGGGCACCGCTGCGGGTTCAATCGGCACGGGTTGGCTCACCTGAATGGAGCGGCGGTAGAGCACGAGCTCACTGCGGTCATCGCGCAGGCGCACGACGGCTAGGAGTTCGCCGCGCTGGTCGACCGCCACGCTGATCGGCAAGCTGTCGGGCCGATTCAGCCCCAGAAGGGGCACCGGTGCATTGCGGCGTCGATCGATCAGCTGCACCTGCGCACGCCCTCCGGGCCGCGTGGCAATCAGGGCCAGCCAGTCGCTAGCAAGCGATGGGCTCTGGCTTTCCCCAAGCTGGCTGAGCTGCTGGTTGAGGCCCAACACCGGTTGCAGACCGCCCTGGCACCCCATCAGCAGCAAGCCTGCCGTGCTCGCGGTAGCTACTCGTTTCAGTGCTCTCATGGCTGCGCGCTTGGGCCGCCCCCGCTCTCGCGAAGCCCTGGGGGCCGATCGGGTTCGAGCATTCCACTCAGGCTGAACAGCTGCAGCCTTTGGCTACCCGCTTGGATGAGCTCAAGAGCAATGCTTTGCCCATCGGGCGCCAGGCTGAGCTGCTGGGGTTCCTGGCCGGCTGGCAGGAACAGGGGATGCTGTTGTCCAGTCGCGCGATCTTCAATCACCGCCTGACGCCGTCCTCCCTGCTGGACCACCACTGCCAGATACCGTCCGTTCCAGCTCAGAGATGGAGAACTGTGGGGTTGGCGGTTGCGGAGATGGCGTAGGGGCAGAACTCTCCCGCTCTGCCGTTCCTGAAGCAGCACCGTGGTGCGACCAGCCCGCTCCACAAGCGATGCAAGCAACCTGCCATCACCGCTGAGGGCTGGTTGTTGCCGCGACTCAGCACCAAGGCCCGTGGGAGCTGCTGGCTGACGACGCAGAGGCATCAGGGCACAGCTGCTCAGCGCTAGGCCGAGCAAACACGCCACGGGCAGGAGTCGTTTAGTCGTCGAAACGGGAACTGTTGTCGCGCGGTGCGGAATCACTGGGTCCGCCGCCGCGGCTGGAGGGAGGAACGGGGCGGAACTCGGCATCGCTCACGCCGGTATCGCTAGCGGAAGGAGCAGCACCAGGCTTGGCCGGGTTCTGGGGGCGATAGGGCGCCCCTTGGGGAACGCCAGCTGAGCGATCAGCCGGCGGGCGTTCCGCTGATGCTGCAGGGCGACGGCTGGAGCGGGGCATGTCGTCTGGTGCCGCAGCTGGCCTCGACCCACGGCGAACTTCATCCCGGCTCTGGCGGCGAGCACCAAATTCACGGCCTGAGGCTTCAGCAGGCGCACTACCGGCGCGGAATCGGCTGGGTGTCGGGTCTGAGTCGCGAGCTGAGGGTGCGCGCGAGTCGCGCTCCTCGCCGCGTCCACCCCATTCATCACGAGAGGCCGCACGCTCAGGAATGGCAGCCCGAGCTGGGGCACGGCGGGGCCTGTAGAGGTCGTCGTCATCGCGTTCGCCATAGCCTTCCTCGCGGGAGCGGATCCGGCGCCGCAGCGGTTGGGGCTCATCAAAGCGGTCAACGTCGTCGCGCCAGTCGCGTCCGCCGCCCATGCGGGGCTTCGGTGCAGGCTCGTCGTCTTCGAAGAACGAGGAGCGCCTGGCCTGCTCGGTGGTGACCCCACGCAGGCGCACGCTCTCGTAGGCGAAGAACACCGTGGTGCCAGCAAGCAGAAACTGGCCGAACTGAAGGATCGGATCCAGGCGCCAGCCTTGGAAAAACAAGATGCCGCCGCAGAGCAGGCCCACGGCGGCAAAGAACACGTCGTAATCGCGGGCCAGGGCCGGCTTGAAGTTCCTCATGAAATAGAGGAATGCACCGCCGACGGCCAGAACGATCCCAACAATGCTGGCCCAATTCAGGCTGGCGTTGACCACCGATCGCTTCGCGCTTTGGAGCCACTCTAGGGCTGGAGTCGAGGCCTGATCAGGCTCCCGCTCCGCCTGAGGCGATCAGAGCTTGCGGTCGACCCGATCGTTCTGGCTGATCAGAATCACAGCCGCTGTGATGGGAACCACCACGATCACCGCGCCCCACGCGAGGCTGCTGAGGAAGTTGGCGAGGGAGGGGGTCATGGCAGTGACGAATCCGCTTGGGATCCTAGGCAGTGATCGCTGCTTCCTACGATCCGCTCAACGCTGCTTAGGGCTTTGTGACGGGATCCGAGGCTGACAACGTGGCGCTGTTGCGTCAGATCCTGCCGCCCGTGCACCTGGCGCTAGGCCTGCTGCTCTCCGCTTGGACATTGCTGTTCCTGTTCCGGATTGTGCTCACCTGGTATCCCCAGGTGGATCTCAGTCAGGGGATCTGGCGTGTGGTGGCGGTTCCCACGGAGCCGTTGCTGGCGTTCACCCGTCGCCTGATTGCGCCCATTGGTGGTGTGGACGTCACGCCGGTGATCTGGCTGGGGTTGATCAGCTTGGTCCGCGAGCTGCTGGTGGGTCAGCAGGGGCTGATCACCCAGGTGATGATCCGGGCCAGTGTGCTTCCCGCCTAGGGCGGCGGGAGCATCTCTTGCTCCACGAATTTGGTGTGCACGTCGCCAGCCTGAAACTCAGGGCGATCGAGCAGTTGCAGGTGGAAGTCAATCGTGGTGGGAATGCCAGTCACGGCGCATTCCGACAGGGCTCGACGTAGCCGCTTGAGGGCGTGATCTCGATCGGTGCCCCACACAATCAGTTTGCCGATCAGGGAGTCGTAGAAGGGGGGGATTTCGTAGCCCGTGTACACGTGGCTGTCGAAGCGCACCCCAGGGCCGCCGGGCGGAAGCCAGCCAGTGATCTTGCCGGGTGCGGGGCGGAAGTTCTGGCGCGGGTCTTCGGCGTTAATTCGCACCTCGATCGCGTGGCCGGTGAGCTTGATTTCGTCCTGGCTCACGGAGATCGGTTCGCCGCCGGCGATGCGCAGCTGCTCGGCGATCAGATCAACACCGGTGACCATCTCGGTCACGGGGTGCTCCACCTGGATGCGGGTGTTCATCTCCATGAAATAGAAGTTGCCGGTGCGATCCACCAGAAACTCCACGGTGCCGGCGCCCTCGTAACCAATGGTTCGCGCCGCGGCAATGGCGGCATCACCCATCTGGCGGCGAAGGTCGGCATTGATCGCCACGCTGGGGGCTTCCTCCAGCAACTTCTGGTGGCGGCGCTGGATCGAACAGTCGCGCTCGCCCACGTGCACCACGTTGCCGTGGCGATCGGCGAGCACCTGCACTTCCACGTGCCGGGGGCGGTCGATGAATTTCTCCATGTAGAGCCCCGGATTGCCGAAGGCCGCTTCCGCTTCGCCTTGGGCGGCCTTGAACAGGTTCTCGAGCTGATCAGCGCTTGGTACCAGGCGCATGCCACGACCGCCGCCGCCGGCGGTGGCTTTGATCATCACCGGATAGCCCATTGATTCGGCCAGGCCGCGGGCCTCGTCGACGCTTTCCAGCAGGCCTTCACTGCCTGGAATGGTGGGAACGCCCACCCGCTGCATGGTGGCCTTCGCGGTGGACTTGTCTCCCATCGAGCGGATGGATTCCGGCGATGGCCCGACAAAGGTGATGCCGTGGGCGGCGCAGATTTCGGCGAATTTGTCGTTTTCAGCCAGAAAGCCGTAGCCCGGGTGGATGGCGTCGGCACCGCGCGAGGTGGCGGCCGCCAGGATGTTGGGAATGTTGAGGTAGCTCTTGCTGCTCGGTGCATCGCCGATGCACACCGCCTCATCGGCGAGCTGCACGTGCAGGGCGTTGCGATCCACCGTGCTGTACACAGCAACGGTGGGAATGCCGAGTTCGCGGCAGGTGCGCAAGATGCGCAGAGCGATTTCGCCACGGTTGGCGATCAGCAGTTTGCCGATGGGCATCCAGTGGCAGGCCGGCAGATCCGGCAGCGCAGGCCGCAGGG
>JBIIDQ010000052.1:0-8768 GCA_044238295.1 Vulcanococcus sp. | reverse complement strand
TGCTGGTAAGGAGATTGCCATCGGCGCCGAAGGAGGTGCCCAAACCCACGAGACCCGCCACGCGCACCCGTTTGCCTGCGATCTCGCTCTCCACCGTGCGACCGGCCTTGAACCACTGAGCAACTGGCCCGAACTCAGGTCTGGATTGCTCGTCAAAGAGCACCCGCCCCTTTTGGGTGAGCAGCCGGGCCTTTGGGGCCAGGCTCGGATCGGTGAAGAGCGGATCAATCGGTTCGAATCCAAGCGTGAGGATCGAACGGGTGCCGCGCGTTTCGGGATTGCGCCAGAGCAACAGGTTCCAGTGCACCGGCGTGATCCCTTCCACCTCAGGGGCCGCCATCGCCTGCACCAGTCGGCGCTTCGGGAAGCCCGCCATGCTCACCGAGCTGGTGGAACGCGGACTGATCAACACCAGATCCGCATCAAACAAGCGGTGGATCGTGACGCTGGCATCGAAGAGTCCATCTCGGAAGCCCAGCTGCATAAACATCAGGATCCCGGCAAAGCTGATGCCAGCCAGAGCCACCGCCAGCCGCACCGGCTGACGGGTGAGCAGCAGCAGCGATAGGGGAATGCGGCGACCCTGCCAAAGCCCCACCAGCCAGCGCTGCAGATTCACGGGGTGAAGCGGGCAATCAACTTCAAACCGGCGCGATCGCGGACCTTTGCCGCATCAGCCGGATCCAAGGCCAAACGCACCTCCACCACACGAGCATCCGCATCACCGGTGGGATCCGTTGAGAGCACGGCCCGTTGGCGCACCTGGGGCGCAATCCGAATCACACGGGCCTGAAGACTGCCGCTGAAGCCGCCGTTTTCACTCACCAATTGAACGGTCTGGCCAACTTTCACCCGATTGATATCGCTCTCGTAAACCTCAGCCACGGCCTCCATCTGATCGCCGGCGCCGAGCTCGAGAACGCCATTTTCACCGGGCCGTTCTCCCACACGACTGTGGATTTTGAGCACCGTCCCATCCAGAGGGGCGCGCAATTCACTGTTCGCGAGGTCCACCTGGAGACCCTTGCGCTGAGCCAAAGCTTCGCGCAACTGGCCCTCCAACTTCACCAGGTCGTCTTTTTTCTCCTCCAGAAGCACCAAGGCGGCTGCACCTGAGCTGGCTGCACTCTGATAACGCTCAACCTCTCGGCGCTGCATCCGGATCTGAGCCTGCAGGCTGTCGATCCGCGCGGCCACAGCAGCCAGGTCGGCCACCAAGCGCGGACGGCTGTCAAAGGTGGCCAGGAGCTGCCCCTGCTTGACCCGTTGCCCCTCCTCCACCTGAAGCAACAGCAGCCTGGGGCTTCCGCCCATGGCGCTGGTGGGTGCCGCGAGTTTGCGGATATCTCCTGCCGGTTGGAGCGTGCCTAGGGCGGACACGGCCTCCAAGCGGGGGGGACGCACCACAGTGGGTTGAGGGGGCGGGGGGGCAGGTTGAGTGATCCTGCGGACCACAGCCCCAAGCACCAACAGCGCCACCACACCGCCGCCAATCAGCCAGGGACGCGCCATCAGCTGAGCGGCAAGGGATCGTCGAAGAGCAATTCTTCGATGTAGCGGTCGGCCCATGCCGGATTGAAGGCTTTCTCGAGCACCCGGCGGGTTTTGTCGTTGCGTTTCTGTTGCCGGCAATAGGAGAGCTGACCCTCGTGCCGTTTCACCGTATCCGGGTGATCGATTGTCTGCGGCTGTGCCTCAGCACAGGCGGCGGCCATGACCCGGAGGAAATCGGTCACCACGGCGATGAACTGCTGCTCCTCCGCTGCATCCGCCGGCCGCACAAAGCGCACATAGGGCGAAAAGATCGATCCCCACTCGGGAAGCTCCCGCTCCTGGCTGAACGTGCGAACTGGCAACGCCTGAAGCCGCATGGCCACCGCTTCAGGGAGGTCGCCCGTGACGGGAGACAGATCCACGATCGCGGCGGACACCACACCACGGCCGGCCACGATGTCGGCGCCGAACACCGGCAGATCAAACCGTGGATCTGGGAAGAACACGCAATGGAGGATTTGCAAACCTGCACCTAGCCGCGCCGTCTCAAGGTGGAGCTTGCGCAGGCCTCGGCAACGCCGCAGTTCATTGCGAATAAACAGCGCTTCGCCATCGAGGCTGCCGCTGATCGCCTCGAGCTCGGGATCCACCTCCAGGGGGTGCAGCTCGGGCAGCTCCTGCCAGCAGACTCGGATCTGATCAGCCAGCGCATCCACCAACGGATGGACACCCAGGGCAGGAGAACTCATCGGGGCTTCCCCAGCGACAGGCTGCCGATCCTGACAGCAGAATGAGGCTTCAGCCACAGCGCACCATCCGTTGCCCGCGTCGCCCGGTTTGATGCCCCAGCCTTTGCCGGAGCCGCAGCGCCACACGCTCAGCAATGGCGCGAATCTCGTGCAGATCGATCTGCCGCAGGCTCCAGTGGTCTGTCTGGACCTGTGGTGCCGCGCCGGCAGTGCCTGCGAACGCCCCGATGAGTCGGGCCTGGCCCACTTTCTTGAGCACATGGTGTTCAAGGGCAGCCAGAGCCTCGATGCCGGTGAATTCGATTTGAAGGTGGAAGCTCTGGGCGGCAACAGCAACGCCGCAACGGGCTTTGACGATGTGCACTACCACGTACTGATGCCACCTGAGGCGGCGCCCCAAGCGCTCGAGCTGTTACTCGATCTGGTGCTTCAGCCCAGGCTCGATGGCGACGACTTCGCCATGGAACGCCAGGTGGTTCTGGAGGAACTGGCCCAAAGCGAAGACCAGCCTGAGGAAGTTGCCTTTCAAGAGCTGCTGCGCCAAGCCTGCGGCAGCCATGCCTATGGGCTTCCGATTTTGGGGCGCCGCGAAGCACTGGAGGCCCACAACCCCGCGGCAATGGCTGCCTTTCATCAGCGCCACTACCGAGCCGATCGCTGTTGCCTGGCCTTAGCCGGCCCGTTGAAGGGGATAGATCTGGAGAGTGCTCTGGAGAATTCGCCCCTGAGCCGGCTGGCCAAGGCCGAGGACCTGGAGCCGATCCCAAGGCTGCAGTTGCAACCGGGCAGCACTCGCATGGAGCTGCCACGCCTGGAGGCTGCTCGGCTGCTGATGGCTTGGCAATTCCCCGGCGCTGCCGATCAAGACGCAGTGATGGGTGGTGATCTGCTCACCACCCTGCTGGCGGAGGGTCGCCGCAGCCGGCTCGTGGAGCAGCTGCGGGAGCGGCTACGCCTGGTCGAGAGCATTGATCTCGATCTCAACGTGCTCGAATCCGGCTGTTTGGTGTTGATGGAAGCGGTGTGTGAGCCCGAGCACCTGCAAGCAGTGGAACAGCAGGTCCGGCGTGTGTTGCTGGAATTGATCGAACAACCGCCATCCGAAGCGGAGCTCGATCGCGCCAAACGACTGGTGGGCAATGGCTATCGCTTCAGCCTTGAAGTGGCCGGCTCGGTCGCCGCGATGGTGGGCAACAGTCAGCTCTGGGGCCGGCACCACAATCTGCAGCGACCGCTTGACTGGCTCACTCATTGGAACTCCGAACGTCTGAGTCGTGAGGTGATTCCGTTGCTTGACCCCGATCGGGCCTTCAGCTTGCAAGCGGTGCCTTCATGAGGACAGCTGGGTTGATGCATCAGCGCACCCTGCCCGGTGGCTGCCCGCTCTGGCTGATCGAGCGGCCAGGGGCGGGCATCCTCTCGGCGAAGTTGTGGATGCGAGGCGGCAGTAGCGCCGATGAGCCTGGTCAGCGCGGTGCCGCGCAGCTGTTGGCGGGTGTGCTCAGTCGTGGCTGCGGCACGTTGAGTGGCGATGACCTGGCGGATCTGGTGGAAGGTGCTGGGGCAGGCCTGCGCTGCGAAGCCGCCGAAGATGGCACCTTGCTGAGCCTCAAGTGCGCAAGCAGTGACGCCCCATCCCTCGTGCCTCTGCTGCTGCAAATGGCGCAGCAACCCTGGCTGGTGCCTGATCAGATCGATCTAGAACGGCAACTCAACCTGCAGACGCTGCAGCGCCAGAAAGAAGACCCATTCCAACTGGCGCACGATCAGCTGCGCCAACTGCTTTATGGCGATGGCCCCTATGGCCATGACCCGCTGGGTGTGGAAGCTGAGCTGCGGGCGGTCACACGCGACCAACTCCAGCAACTAGCTGGCCATTACGGACAGTCTGGAGCGGTGTTGGTGTTGGCCGGTGAAATCCCCCCCAACGTTGAAGAGCTGTTGCTCGCTGGAGTGACAGGCGCTCAGTGGACCTGCCAGCCTCCCCCCCGCAGGAGTGGACCAGCGGGTCACAACAAACCCGCCATCGCCCTCTGCAACGACGAAACCGAACAGCTGGTGCTGATGCTCGGGGCGACCACCACGCCTCTGGGCTCGCCTCAGGCCCTCGCACTGCGCTTGCTGCACTGCCACCTGGGAGTTGGGATGTCGAGCCGGCTGTTCGTGGCCCTACGGGAGGAGCATGGCCTCGCCTATGACGTTGGCGTGCACTTCCCGGCACGCCTGGGTGATGCCCCCTTCGTGTTTCATCTCTCCAGCAGCAGCGAGCGCGCCGGTGAAGCCACAACGGAGCTCCTGCAGGAATGGCAACGGCTGCTTGATCAGCCCATCAGCGAGGCTGAACTTGAGCTGGCGCTCGCGAAGTTCCGCGGCCAGGAAGCCCTTGGACGCCAGACGAGCAGCCAGATTGCCGACCGCCATGCCCTGGTGTTAGGCCACGCATTGCCCGTCGATTTCGCCGAGCGCAGCTTGGCGCAAGCCGCTCAACTCAGTCCCGAGGATCTGCTGGCGGCTGCCCGCTCCTTGCTGGCAACACCCTGCCTGAGCCTCTGCGGGCCGGCCTCAGCCTTGCGGCAGGCCGAAGCCGTGTGGCAACGCCACAGACTGAGTCAGTAGCTGGCTTAGGCGCTGACCAGTTCCAGCTCGCGGGCCTCCAACAAAAAGGTGCCGCGGCGAAACCGCACCGCCAGTTGCTCCAGGGCCCGAAGACCCACCACTTCACCCACCTCAACGGCATCCACCAGATCCGGTGGCCGCAGCATCGGCATCGGATCGGCAGTTTTGAGATAAGTGGGAATTCCGCGAAGCCGCACCTTGGACCCGATCGGGAAAGGAAGCGAGGCGTCTGCGGGATCGGTCATTGCACCAACAAACGGTTGCGAAGCCACCACTCTCCTGCAGGATGGGGGCCATTGATCGGCCTGCCGTGCGAGCCCTCACCAACTGGAGTGGTGCCGTTGCCGGCTTGTTGTTGATCGTCTGCGGTGGTCTTGTTCAAGCAGCACTACCCAGCTACAGCGCCACCGGCTTTGGCTTGATTCCGCTACCGATCACCTTGCAGGTGCCAGCGCTCTTGCTCACGGCCTTGGTGTGTGGGGCCCGTTCCGCAATGCTGGCCGGGGTTGCTTACATCAGCTTGGGCCTGTTTCAGCTCCCGGTGTTTCAGGCTGGCGGAGGCCTCACGTACCTCCTCGATCCTGGCTTTGGCTACATCGCTGGCTTTCTGCCAGCGGCCTGGCTGAGTGGTCGACTCACCAAACAGCCAGGGATGGACAACCTGCTCAGCCTGACCGGCGCGGCTGTCCTTGGATTGCTGGTCTTGCAGCTCTGTGGACTCACCAATCTTCTGTTGGGCGGTTTGGTGGGACGCTGGAACGGAGCCTTGCCTCAGTTGCTCATCAACTACAGCTTTGGACCACTGTTGCCCCAGTTGTTGCTCTGCTGCGCCGTAGGGGTGATCGCACTGGCCCTGCGACGCCTTTTGCTGATGGAATCATGATCCGGAGGGCGTATCTCACCGCCCTGGTGGTCGTGGTGAGTGATCAGCTCAGTAAGTTCTGGGCCCTGCAAGTCCTGAGCGGACGCGGGGTCCAGCCTCTGATTCCTGGTTTGCTGCAGCAGCGGCTGGTGTTCAACACCGGCGCTGCATTCAGCATGTTGGAAGGCAATGCCTTCGGCCTCGGTCTCGTGAGCGCTGTTGTGGCGCTAGCGCTGGTGTGGTGGATTCAAACCAGTGGTTCCCTCAGCCGCTGGCAAAGCCTCGGGCTGGGCCTCCTGCTCGGCGGAGCGATCGGCAATGGCCTGGATCGTTGGCGCCTGGGGAGTGTGGTGGATTTCCTGGAGTTCGTACCGATCAGCTT
Source organism: Vulcanococcus sp. (assembly GCA_044238295.1). GTDB lineage: Bacteria > Cyanobacteriota > Cyanobacteriia > PCC-6307 > Cyanobiaceae > Vulcanococcus. Next base: position 2,665 of record JBIIDQ010000052.1, on the reverse strand, counting down.
CCCGGTGTTCAACCTCGCCGATACAGCTATCAACCTTGCGGTGCTCTGCTTGCTGATCGATCTGCTCCGCCGCCAGGATGGGCACCATGACCGCCCGGCCCGCTGAGCTTCGCTGGTCGTGCACCGGTGCAAACGATCGACGCATCACCCTGGTCAGCGGTGCATACCGCATCGGCCGCGATCCCTCTGCAGAGATCAGGATTGACGCTCCGGGCGTGAGCCTCCAGCACGCCCTGCTCGAGCAAGTAGGCGATGCCTGGCTATTGAGCGATCTCAACTCCACCAACGGCCTCTGGTGGCGAGGCCGTCGCATCCAACAACTCATGCTCTGCGACGGCGATCGGATCCAACTGGCCCCGGGCGCGGATGCGGCCGGGGCAGAGCTGCAGTTCCTTTACCCCTCACAGCGCCTCTGGCAGCGGTTGCGGCTTGGGGGCAGCGCCGCTGTGGCAGTGATGGCGATCAGCGGATTGGCGCTGTTGGGGGTCGGGCACTTGCAGGTGCCGATTCGTTCAGGGTTGGGTACGAGCGCTGGCCCTGTCTTGCTGTTCGACGGTGCTGACCGGCCGGTGATCGCCGCGGAGTCTCAGCAACATCAAGAACAGCGTGCGTTGAGCGGCTACCCAAGGGTGCTAGTCGACGCACTGCTGGCGAGCGAAGACAGCCGGTTCTGGTGGCACCCAGGCATTGACCCGACCGGTACGGCGCGCGCGTTGCTCACCAACCTCAGCGGGGGCCGAGTGCTGGAGGGCGGCAGCACCCTCACCCAACAATTGGCCCGCAGTCTCTACCCGGAGCAGGTGGGGCGCGGGGAAACTCTTGGGCGCAAATGGCGCGAACTACTCGTCGCCCTGCAGCTGGAATCCGGAAGCAGCAAACGCGATCTACTGCTCAGCTATCTCAACCGGGTGTACCTCGGAGTTGGCTGGGGGTTTGAAGACGCCTCGCGCCACTATTTCGCCAAACCCGCCAGCCAACTGCAGTTGGAGGAAGCAGCTCTGCTGGTAGGACTTCTTCCCTCTCCCCATGGGTTTGATCCCTGCAGCAACCCCCAGGGAGCAGTGAATGCACGCAATCGAGTGCTGTTGAAGATGGTGGAAGCTGGCCGTCTAAGCGAAGAGCAGGCCAGGCAGGCACGACGGCAGCCGCTGCGATTGGCACCCCAGGCCTGCGGCGCCGATGGCACGCAGCGAGGCCAACCAGTGCCCTTCTACACCGATCAGGTCAAGCGCGATCTTGAGGCATTGCTGGGTGCGGATGTTGCCGCGGAGGGCAACTTTCTGGTGAGCACCTACCTCGATCCGCTGCTGCAACAGGTGGTGGAGCGGCGCCTACGCAGCCTGCTCGACGCGGGAGCTGGGCCTCAGCAGGGAGCGGTTGTTGTGCTCGACAGCCGCAACGGTGGCGTTTTGGCCATCGCTGGTGGACGGGACTACAGCCAGAGCCAATACAACCGAGCGAGCATGGCCCTGCGGCAGCCAGGGAGCACCTTCAAGCTATTCGCGTATCTGGCAGCGCTGGAATTGGGGATACAACCCGGCGAAGCGGTCGGCTGCGGCCCACTCGAATGGGGGGGACAACGCTTTGAGAGCAACTGCGGCGGCAGCCTGAGCCTCCAATCAGCCTTCGCGAGCTCGAACAACACCGCGGCGCTGCGCCTGGCCAGGCGCGTCGGACTGGAGCGCGTGGTGGACACAGCCCGCCGGCTTGGAATCAGCAGCCCGCTCGAACCGGTACCGGGCTTGGCCCTTGGCCAGGCGGAAGTGTTGTTGATCGAGCTCACAGCGGCCTATGGCGCCGTGGCCAACAACGGCATCTGGCACCCAGCCACCACGATCCGGCAGCTCACCGATGCGGAACAACAGCGCACTGGAACCAACGGCTCAGACCAGCGCCTCTCGGCTGGCCGGCGGGTGCTCAGCGAAACGCAGGCACGCCAGATGCAGAGCCTGCTACGCAACGTGGTGCGTAGTGGCACCGGCCGAGCTGCTCGGCTGGGTGGCGAGGAGGGCGGCAAAACTGGCACGACCAATGACGCCCGCGACCTCCTGTTCATCGGCTACGAGCCCAGCCGTCACTTGGTGGTTGGCGTCTGGCTCGGCAATGACGACAACAGCCCCACGGGATCGAGCAGCGCCTTGGCGGCCGAGCTCTGGAGCGAGATCATCCGCTCAGCCGGTCGAGGCAGCCTCGAACGCGGCATCACCCTGCGCTGAGGCCCTCATCCTGTGAAAGCACCTGCGCGGCTTTGGCTCTGGCTCGGCGGCGGGCTCGTGGTGCTTGTCGTGATCACCGCTGTACTGCAGGCCGTCAACAACCTGATCTGGCAGCTGAGCTATCTGCTGCCGGCCTGGCTCGTCGGTCCGTTCACACTGTTGCTGTTCGGAGCCGCCACGTTGCTGATGGCGCGCGTGGCCTGGCCCTGGCTCGAAGCATGGCGGCGCAATGGCTGGCGAATGCCCAGCCGCAGCAGCAGCCCCACCACAGCCCTCCCGCCGCCACCGGGCAACCGCCAGGAGGCTGCACAACAGCAGCTCGAGGCCGTGGATCAACTGCTCGAGCGGATTCGCGATGAAGTTCAACGGGAAGCGCTGCAACAGGAACGGCAGCGGGTCGCCGCCGAACTGGAGCGAGGCGATCTGCTGGTGGTGGTGTTCGGCACAGG
>JBIIDQ010000051.1:0-8823 GCA_044238295.1 Vulcanococcus sp. | reverse complement strand
AACATCCTTTGAACGGTCGGTCATGTCCCGGGTCTGCCAACTCACCGGCAAGCGCGCCAACAACGGCATGGCCGTGTCCCACTCCCACGTGCGGACCAAGAAGCTCCAACAGGTGAACCTCCAGGAGCGCCGTCTGTGGTGGGCCGAAGGCAACCGCTTCGTGAAGCTGCGCGTCTCCACCCGCGCTCTTAAGACCATCCAGAAGAAGGGTCTGGGCGCCTACGCCAAGGAACTCGGCGTCAACCTGGCCAAGATCTGAAGCCTTTCACGATGCAGCGCCGCCAAGTTTTGAGCGGGCTTTCCATCGCCGCACTGGGCCTGCTGGGTTTACCCCGGCAGGCCCTTTGCCTTGGTGGGGTTCTGCCGGAAATCGATCAACCTGCTCCCGATTTCAAGCTCCAGGGTGTTGTGCCTGGGAGCGATGGTGAAGCAGAAGCCGCTGAGCGCAGCCTGAGCGATTTCGCCGGCCGCTGGCTGGTGCTCTACTTCTATCCCCGCGATTTCACCGAAGGCTGCACGATCGAGGCGCGCGGCTTCCAGCGCGACCTCGAGGCGTTCCATCAGGCCGGCGCCGCGGTGGTGGGCATCAGTGCCGACAGCGCTGAATCCCATGCCGAGTTCTGCGGCAGCGAAGCGCTGGCCTACCCCCTGCTCTCCGATCCCGGTGGTTCTGTGAGCAAGGCCTACGGCAGCTGGATTTCGCCCTTCTCACAGCGCCACACGTTTCTGATCGATCCCCAGGGGGTGCTGCGGGAAACCTGGGTGGCCGTGCGACCCAGCGGTCACAGCCAGGAAGTCCTCACCAGCCTCAGGCAGCTGGCGGCAATCCATCCGAGCGCCTGAAGGTCATCAGCCAGCCGCTACCGGGCCCCTCCACCTCCCAGCGCGGCAGCCAGTGGCGCCAGCTGTAGGTCACGTTGTGGCCGCCGGATCCCACCAGCACATAGCCACCGTTGATGTTGTCGAGTTCGCCGTAGGGATCATTGAAGATCCCAGCGCCCGGCTCGAACCCCACCGCCAGGATCCAGTGGCCGCCGCCGCGTGGAGCCGAGGAGGGCCCGTGGTGCAGAAAGCCCGCACCCACGGGATACCCCACCTTCAGCTCCGCCTCCAGCAGGGCGCGATCGCCGTTGGTGCGGTACCGAGCGATCACCCCGTAATCGGCGCAGGCCTGAATCTGCGCCTGGGCTGAGGTGGTGTCGCCGTAGCGGCGCAGGGTGTGCAGGTAGGTGTCGTCAGCGTTGGAGCCCTTGAGGGCATCCGGCCGCAAATACTTCACCGCCATGGCGCAGGTGCTGGAAAAACACATGCGGTAGGCCTGGCCGGGAATGCGGCTATCGGTTTGGACGTAGTACTGCCGAACGGGCAGCAAGAGCCGCTGGCCGGTTGTGAGAGTCATTGGCCTTCAGGCCGCTTCCCTCCTGGTAGCACGCTCCATCCGGTTGAGGTGCGCCATGCCCACATGCAGGCTTTCGCAATAGAGGCAGGTGCCACGAAAGCACACCTGGAACAGCTCGCCTTCCCGGGAATGGAGCTGATGAATCGTGCCTCCTTCGGCACCGATCATTACGGGTTCTGAGGCCATGCCACAAGCCTGCACGTCGGCCAGAGCGTGGCGCGGCCCCAGGGGGTGCACCATCGGTAGAACTACCGATTAGCCATCGAGGCCCACCTGCCGCTCCCAGTCGGTGAGTTCAGCGCGATAGCTGTTCCACTGGCGGCGGCGCAAGCGTTCGTAGCTGCAGCAAAAGGATTCCCCAAGCGCAGCCCGAAGCGGTTGGTCGAGCGCGAAGGCATCCAGCGCTTCGCCAAGATCACGGGGTAGACGACCAAATCCAATGTCGCCGACGGGCTCGACGTAGTTGTCGTTGTCGGAACGAGGGCCTGGAACCAGCTGACGTTCGATGCCATCGAGGCCAGCCGCGAGCACAGCCGCCTGCAGGAGGTAGGGATGGGCCGAGCCATCCGGCAGCCGCAGCTCCAACCTCTGGTCGTCCGGAATGCGGACCATGTGGGTGCGGTTGTTGCCCGTGTAGCTGATGCCACCAGGGCTCCAGGTGGAGCCGGAGGTGGTGGGTGGTGCGGCCAGACGCCGGTAGCTGTTCACCGTGGGATTGGTAAGGCAGGCAAGAGCCGGCGCATGCTGCAGAAGCCCCGCCAGAAAGTGGTAGGCCACGGCCGATAGACCCTGCTCACCTTCTGAATCGTGGAAGGCATTGCGGCCCTGCTGATCCCAAAGGGAGAGATGGGTGTGACAGCCATTACCCGTGAGCTGCTGAAACGGTTTTGGCATGAAGGACGCCCGCAGACCCTCCCGCTCCGCCAAGGTCTTCACCATCACCTTGAAGAAGGCATGGCGATCGGCTGTGGAGAGGGAATCGGCGTAGGTCCAATTCAGCTCGAACTGGCCGTTGGCATCCTCATGATCGGCCTGATAAGGGCCCCAGCCCAGTTGCTCCATGCCATCCATCAGCGCTGACACCAGCGGGTAGTGGCGCATCAGAGCCAGCTGGTCGTAACAGGGTTTTTCTTGCCCGTCGGCCGGATCGGCGATGGCCTCCCCATCAGGGCGGAGCAGAAAAAACTCGGCCTCCACCCCGCTGCGCAGCTCGTAGCCCAAAGCAGCAGCGCGGGCAATCTGGCGGCGCAGCACGCGCCTGGGGCACTGCTCCATCGGCTCGCCATTGAGCGTGAGCTCCGTGGCCACCCAAGCCACGTCGCTCTGCCAGGGCAGCGGCGTGAAGCTGGCGGGATCGGGGATGGCCATCACATCGCCATCGGCGGGGCTCAGATCCAGCCAGGCCGCAAAACCGGCAAAGCCGGCGCCCCCCTCGCTCATGCCCGCCACGGCTGAGAGCGGCACGAGCTTGGCCCGCTGCACACCGAACAGATCGGTGAAGGAAAAGAGCAGAAAACGGCTCCCCGACTCGCGGGCGAGGCTGAGCAGATCATGCATGGCGGCTACGGGCGGTCAGCTGTCGAGCAGCTGATCAACGATCTGGCGGAGCTGCTGTTGCTCCGGAGCACTGCTGTGGGGATTGCCAGCGCGGTGACCCAACAGCGAATCGAGCACATGCAGCTCAGCGGCCGGGATGGCAGCGGCATCGGCCGCCATGTCGTCAACGGTGAAATAGAGGTCGCGGTTACAGGCCACAACGGCGGCGTTGGCCTGAATGGATGCCAGAGCTGAGGGGAGATTGCCACCGCCAGCCACGTCGTGAGCCAGCCAGGTATCGAGCATGGCGATCAGATCGCGAGGGTCATGGCGGCGGTAATTGGGCAGCCATTGGCGCTCCACGTGTTCCTCTACGGATTCCTCCAGGCCCTGAAAGAAGGGTTGGCTGGCGGCCCAACTGGCGTAGATCAGGGCATAGGTGCGCAAACCCTGTTCAGGCTCAGCATCGAAACCGGAACCATTCCAATGGCGATCGGCCGTCAGGGCCTGACGCAGGCTCAGCAGGAAGAGGCGGTTGTGGGGGGAGGTGCGGCTGGTACCGCAGACGCAGCAGATGCGCTCCACCTGCTGGGGACGCTCCACGGCCCACTGGTAAGCCTGCTGAGCCCCCATCGACCAACCAAAGATCAGCGGTAAGCGCTCCACACCGAAGCGTTCGGCCAGCAAGCGGCGCTGAACGGCGACGTTGTCGCTGTGATGGACCAGCCAGCCCTGTTCAGCCAGACCCATCTGGCCATGGCTGGGGCTGCTGGAATCGCCATTACCGAACATGCCGGCGATCACGATGCAGAACCGCTCGGGATCCAGCACCGGGCCTGCCAGCCAGGCGAGATCCTGGGGCCGGGCGCCGTAGGAGGTGGGCACAAGCAGCAGATTGCTGCGATCGGCATTGAGATTGCCGATCTGCAGGTAGCCAACGCAGGCGTTGGTGATGCGCTGGCCGCAGCGCAACGGCACGTCGCCAAGGGCAAGGTGCTCAAGTGGATGGGCACTCATGCCACTGGGGCCAAGCTGGGCAGCTGTTGCAAGAGCTGGCGGTGCACCGCCAGGTAACCGTGATCGAGATGCTGGAGTCGCGGAGCCAGCTCACGATGGGCAAGGGGCAGGGCGTGAAAAGGAAGCGACGGGTAGAGGTGATGCTCGGCATGGAAGGGCATGTTCCACATCAACCAACGCACCGGCGCAATGGTGAGGGTGGTGCGGGTGTTGGCCAAGCCATCACTGCTGAAGCTGCAACCGCTGTGCTCCGCCAGCACAAACACGCGCAGGAACGGTTGGCCCACAGCCAAAGGCAATAACCACGACCAGAACAGAAAGCCGTTGGCGCCAGGGAGCGAAACCAGCAGCAGCGCGGCGTAGAACCCAAACTGCAGGCGGATCGAACGACGCACCTGGGGGATGGATTCCGCACTGAGGTAGGGGAGTGCGGAGAGGTCGCCAAACAGCAACCTGCCGTAGCCCTGGAGCTTGCCGATCCACCAGCTGACGCCGCTGATCTCGAGGGCATAGCTCCACACGCTCGTAGGCACCGGATCATCGAGCTCGGGATCCAGCCCTGGCTGATGGGTGTAGCGGTGATGCCACTGGTGGTAGCGGCGATAAAACGTGGAGTTGTAGAAACTGAGAACGCCCATCCACCAGGCCACGGCGTCGTTGGTGGCCTTGGTGCAAAAAGCAGTGCGGTGGCAGCACTCGTGCAGCGGGGCAAAGCAGGTCGCCAGGGCGGCACCACTGAGCACCAGAGCCGGCAAACGCATTAGCCACGGCAGTGCATCGGTGCGCCAGAGGACACCCGCCACCACGATCACCACCAGGTGAGCAGCTAAACGCAGCCAGGCCGGTCGGTCACGCAGGCGGTTGAGTTCAGCAAGCCGCTGACGCGGAATCAGATCTTGGGTGGTGGCCATCGCGCCATCACACCAGCTCCACCTGACGCGTTTCGGTAGGCAATGCGACTCTTTTTGTGAGCAGTGGAAGCAATCGAGCGTCTCCTGCTGCAGGGAAACTTCTGCTCAAGCCCAGCCGCTGAGGACCAACTTGCCGATGCTCTTGCCGCTCTCCAGGCGGCGATGCGCTTCTTGCAGGCCGGCCGCATCGATCGGACCCAAGGGTTGCGTGAGGGTTGAGCGGATCCTGCCAGCATCCACCAGGGCAGCTAGTTCCTGAAGGAGTGCGCCCTGGCGCGCCATATCTGCCGTTTGATAGAGCGAGCGGGTGAACATCAGCTCCCAATGGAGCGACAGGCTCTTGCGCTTCATGGCCAGCACATCGATGGACTGGGCCGGCGGATCATCGATCAGGGCTAGGGCACCCTGGGGTTCGAGCACCTCCACGAGCTGCGCGAAATGGTCGCCGCTGTGGGTCAGCGAAATCGCGGAGCACAGTGGAGGCAGATCAAGCGCTGCGAGTTGTTCTGCGAAGGGCTCATGGTGATTAATCACCTGCTCCACGCCGAGCTGATGCAGCCACGCGACGCTCTCTGGGCGGGAGGCCGTAGCCACCAGGGTGAGATCGGTGAGCTCCCGCACAAGCTGCACCAGAACCGAGCCCACACCTCCCGCCGCACCGACAACCAATAGCGACTGCGGCGCTTGGTTACTGCTGCGACGGGACAAACGCAAGCGATCAAAAAGGAGTTCCCAGGCCGTGATCGCGGTGAGGGGCAGGGCGGCGGCCTGCGCAGCGCTGAGGCTGACGGGGGCGTGCCCCACAAGACGATGATCGACAGCATGCAGGGCGCTATTGCAGCCAGGACGCTGCAAGGCGCCGGCATACCAAACCCGATCTCCTACCGAGAAGCCCTGCACCGCTGCACCGCAATGCACCACGGTGCCCACGGCATCCCACCCCAACACCCGCCATTGATCCCCAGGCGGTTGCTCGCGGCGGCGCACCTTCGTGTCAACCGGGTTCACACTCACCGCCTTCACAACCACTAGGAGATCGCTGGGCTCGGGGGAGGGATCCGGGAGATCAATGTCCACCAGGCAGTCGGGATCGGCCGTGGATCGCGAACCGGAGTAGCCGATGGCCTTCATCGTGCGGGTGCCAGGGTGTTGAGCAGATCGTGGTGCACAGCTGTGGCCTGAGCCATCGCCGCCAGGGCCGCACTGCTGGGGGGATGCTCCAACGCATCGGCCCAGATGCTCGAGAGATCAGAGGCAGCTGGTGGGGGATCGGCCAAATCGATGCAGCCGCAACCGAGCTCGGTGGCGCAGGCCTGCACCTTGGGGTCGTAGCTGAGTGCGCTCACCGGGCTGCCAGAGAGGGCAGCCAGAATCAGGGCATGCAGCCGCATGGCCAGCACCAGAGAAGCGCTCCGGAAGAGAGCCATGGCCTCAGACGGTGTTGAGGCCTCCACCACCCGACTGCGCCGAAGGAGGGCATCGCCTACGAGCCCCTGTTGCTGAAGCTGCTCCAACAATTGGGCATCTTGATCCCGGTGAAAGGGCAACCAGATCACCTCGCGATCGCTTTGCTCGGCCAAGAACTCAAGGGCGGTGAGGTAAGGCTTCCAGGCTGCTGATTGCAGATGGGGGGTGGGCCGCCAACACACCACGATCGGACCACCCAGCCCCAACCAGTGCTGCCGCGGCAGGCTCCACACCGCATCGGTGCCATGGGGAGCGACCACACCAAGACGGCGGGCCAATCGGGCTGATCCGGGATCCCGCCAGGTGATACCCGAGGCCAGCGGCAGCAGCAGGCGCACCAGGGCGCGGCTGCGGCGACGGCGCAGGGGGCCCAGGCCCTGGGCCCAGAGCAGCACCGGTTTGCCTTGCAATCGAGCCGCGCTGATCAGGGCGGCGTAATAGATCAAGCTGCGAAAACTGGTGGCGTCCTGCAAAAGGCTGCCGCCGCCGAGCACCAGGGCACGACTCGAGGAGAGGGCAGTGAGCACGGCCTTGAGACTGCGGCGCTGCACCGTGCTCGCAGCGTGGCGCTGGGTGACCTCCTGCTGATCGAAAGCCGTCACCAGGGCCGTTGTGCCCGCGGGCAACTGGGCCAGGAGCGCTTCCAGCAATGCGTCATCACCGAGGTTGTGCTCGCCGTAGTAACCGCACAACAGCACGGGTTCAGACACACCACGCGTTTCCAGGGCGCCTCAGCTTGGCATCGGGGCCAGAGGATCAGGCCGCCGCGGCGAGGCGTTGACGCAGCAGCTGAATCTGTTCGTCGATCAGCAATCGAGCGTCACTGAGGCTGGAGGCGCGCCCGAGCACGGCGCCACTGCTGTGCTCGATCAGATAAGCACCCTCACAGCGGGGATAGCCCACCAGCTGAATGCGGCAGCCGCGATGCAGCCAGAGCGGGGGTGGAGCGGTCGCGGACATCAATCCATGCAGCACCAAAACCACTTGAGCGCAGGCAATCCATGAAGCAATGGGGCATGTGCCCATTGCTCAGGTGGTGATCGCAACAAAGGTGAAACGTCGTTAGCGCTGACCAAGAAGATCAACCCAAGTGAGAGCCGATGCTGTGGGCTGATCTGAAGACAAGCTCCGGCAGGGAATCGTGATCATCCAATCCGCTGCAATCGCTGAGGTGGTTTCACAAACCGGTGCACACCAATCAGCGCTTACAACAACCGGCATGGGTGCATCTGAGCTTGGCTGCATCGGCAAAAAACCGTGACGACAAGATGGTGATGGAGCGTTCCGAAAGCATTGGCTAACTGCAACTCAATCGGATGTGCCGAAGCACACCGGCCCATAAAAAACAGCCCTGAGGGGCTGTGTGAGGAGGCTTCGGCATCACCAAAGCGGCTGCACCTACCAGCAGCCATGGGGATCAATACTCACTTGCCCTCAACGCTGGCGGTGACATCGGCCATGGGCTTGCTCGGACTTCCCCAGGTGCCAGGGGGCATCAGCAACGGCGCTCCGGGTACAGGCTTCACGGCAGCACCGGAGGCAAAGGCGCGGTCAACCCACTCCACCATCAGCGGGGCCAACACACCGCCATCGACAGTGCGGCCTGGCCTGAGGTTGAAGTGATCCCCACCCTGCACCAACACCAATTGGTTACCGCGGGGCTCAGAGCGCATGAAGGGCTCCACCGCTTCGATGTCGGGGGGCACCACCCAGTCGTGGGTGCCACTCACTAGCAACACCCGGGCCTGGAGCTGCTGCGACGATCCGCGGGGAAACAACAAGGACACCGGCGGGCTCACCGCTGCCACGGCGATCACACGGGCATCGTCGATCGCCGCCTGCTGCACCCCATTGATCCAGCTGCATTGGAGGGTCCAGCTGAGATTGCGATCCGGGTCATTCACGTTGTTGCAGCGGGCTTGCAGAGAGCTGTCGGCTGGGCGCAGACCTGCGAGCTGCAGGGCGGTGGTGGCGCCCCAGGAATGGCCGATCACCACCACCCTCGTGGCATCCACCCCCGATCCCTGGAGAAGCGAGCCTTTGGTGATGGCGTCGTTGATGGCACTAACGTCGCGGGCCCGCAAGCCAAGCTCGTCGGGGGAGGGCGGTGCGGCCTGGCCGCTGAGTACCTCGTGCTGCTGTTGCTTATCGCTGCCTGGGTGGCGCGGCAACACCACGGTGTATCCATTGGCGGCGAGTTGGTTGCCCCAGCCCACAAAGTTGGCCGGGCTATCCCAGAGGCCATGGGAGATCACCACCAGACGGCCATTGGCGCCGCTCTGGGGCTGGATCACCAGCAGTTCGAGCGGTTCGCTGCGGTGGCCCACCGGAAGCATCACCTCCTGAGCAGGAGGAGCCGGCAGCGATGCTCCAGCTGTGACAGCAGGGGCGGGAACAGCCTCTGCCATCAGCCGATCGGCCTGGCGCCGCTGGCGGAGCATCCGCTCCAACACCAACTGAGCGCGGCTGAGATTGAGGCGCACCCGTTCACCC
>JBIIDQ010000050.1:0-8922 GCA_044238295.1 Vulcanococcus sp. | reverse complement strand
TCCTTGAGCTTGGCGAGAAGATCAGAGCCAACAAGCATGGGATAAACCAATCACTGAATAAACCATAACGCTGATACACAACACGCAACAAGAGGGAGCCCCCCGCAACAAGAGGGAGCCTGGCGACGTAACAACTGATCACAGCCTCTAGGCACGCTCAGCAACGCCCCTAAGTTGCGCTCATAGCTGCTGCTTGAGGCATGAGCATTGGCGAAGTTTTCCTGGAGAGTCTCTCCACCGGCGTGATCACCAGCGAGGAAATCGCCTGGGTCACCCGCAAACAGGCACAGTTCAGCCGCGAGGAGGAAGCCGTGGCCCTCAAATTGGGACGTCTGCTCGATAACGGCCAAATCCAAATCGGCTGCCGGCTCTTACAAGCCTGATCGCCGGACTGCTTCAGATCAACTCTGGATGGGCGGGATCGCCCTTAAACGGTCCTTGCACGGCGGAGGTAATCCAACCGCCATAGAAGCCGCCTGGCTGGGGCTCCACCCGCTCGCCATCAACCCAGCAGCAATCCATCAAGGCTGGATACAAGGCGAACCAGCCCGCAAGAGGCGAAAAAGCTGGCGTGGGCTGTGGGTAACTCCAGAGCGCTCGTTCAATCCGCCGCTCTCCGACAACCACGGAAAAATAGCGAGCTACGCCTTTCCACTCGCAGAAACTACGGCCTATGGCTGGTTCCAGCAGGTCCAGACGCATGGCCTCCGGTGGGATGTAAAACGTGGGGGGATGAAAGGTTTCCAGAACCCGAAGGCTGCGGGTGGTTTGCACCAACACCTCCCCGAGGGCGATCACTTCGATGCTTTGATCGCTGTCCACCAGGGCCGGCGGGCGTGGGTAGTCGGCCACGCGCTCAACCCGCGCAACCGCAACGTCATCCACCATGGGCTTAGCCGGGAATAAAGGTGCGTAGTCGCCTTGCTTCTTCACCGGCCCGGCGTTGCAGTTCCTCATCGCTGAGGCGTTCGTCCTCGCGCAACTGAGCAGCGATCACATCCTGCTCTGTTAGGGCAAAGCCTTCCGCCTGGGCGATCTGCAGCAACTCCTCAAGATCAAGAGGCTGCTGCAAACGTGGCAGCAAGTGGGCTTGCCTGCGCGCATGGGCCAGAAAGGCATCGAGCTGTTCGAGCGACAAATGAGGGCCTGAGCTAGGGCTGTCCTAGCCAAGACCCTCGCCAAGGGGGGCGGCGCGTTCCAAACTTGAACAAGTCGAGCCACGTTCATGAGCCGTAGCGCCAGCGACCCGCAGACACCCCTGCCCCTTTGGATGCGGCGCGGCGGAGCCGCACTCACAGCGCTCGTGGCGGTGTTGTTTGTGGTGTTGCTGGTGCAGGTGCGCCAGCAGGGAGCGCGCCTTCAAACCCTCCAGGACAAGGTGCAGACCTTGGAAAACGCCAACGACCTCGACCGCACCAACGCACTCGAGGAGCAGGTGCGATCCACGGCTGAGCGGCTACAAAACCTCGAGGGCCTCGAGCAAACCGTACAGAGCCTGAGCAGCGAGCAGGCGGGGCTAAGGGCGCAATTGCGCAGCCAGCTGCGGGAACCGCAGTACCCCGTCGAGGATGGAATGGGCACCACCAAACCCAAAGCGGGTCGGCTACCGGCGCTACCCCCTCTGCCCAGCGGCCAGGAATGAGCCAACCTGCCACAGCCCGGCGGCTCAGTTGGGTGCAGCCACCGGTGATCCCGGTGATGGGCGAGCTGATCGCCCAGACCCCCGGCACCATCTCGCTCGGCCAAGGCATGGTGAGCTGGGGACCACCAGCTCAGGTGCGAGCCGCGGCCGCAGCATCCCTGGCCGATCCTGGTGAATCACTGGATCGCTATGGCCCTGTGGCCGGGAATCCTGAGCTGCGCCAGGCCCTCAAGCAGTGGCTGCAAACGGAACACCAGCTTGATCTCACCAGCAGCGAGCTGGTGATCACAGCCGGCAGCAACATGGCGTTTAACGCCCTCGTGCAGGTGCTCTGCGACCCAGGCGATGAGCTGATCCTGCCGGTTCCCTATTACTTCAATCACGAAATGGCGATCCGCCTGGCAGGCGGCATCCCTGTGGCGGTGCAGGCCGGCGTGATTCCCGATCCGCAGCAGCTGGCGGCCGCAATTACCCCGCGCACCCGAGCAATCGTGACCATCTCCCCCAACAACCCCAGCGGGGCGGTGGTGCCGCTGGACGTGTTGCAGGCGATCAATCGGCTCTGCGCTGATCGTGGGCTGCTGCACATCAGCGACGAGGCCTATGCGCTGTTCGGCCACGACAGTGCCGCGCTGTGGAGCCCCGGCAGCGCACCAGGGAGCGGCGCCCACACGGTGACGCTGGGCTCGCTTTCCAAAAGCCACGGCATGGCGGGTTGGCGCATCGGCTGGGCGGTGGTGCCGCCGGCGCTGATGGCGGATCTAGCCAAAGTGCAGGACACGATCCTGATCCACCCGCCCCATCTCAATCAACGCGCTGCCCTGGCAGCACTGAACGCTGGTGGCGACTGGTGCCGCCAGCAGATCGCCACGCTGCTCCCACGCCAGCAACAGGTGCTCCATGCCTTACAGCGAGCGGATGCCCCCTGGGAGCTGGCCTGCAAACCGGATGGCGCGTTCTACGCGCTGCTGAAACTGCAGAGCTCTCTCAGTAGCGATCAAGCCATGGAGCGCCTGATCCGCGGACACCAGGTGGCTCTAGTGAGCGGCAGCAGTTTTGGCCTGGAGGGCTGCTGGCTGCGGCTCAGCTACGGGATGCTGGGCGAGGCAGATCTGGCTGAAGCGCTCCAGCGGCTTGTCAGGGGACTGCAAGAGTTGGCCCTTGGCTAAAAACGGCTAACGAGCGAGGCGCAAAAGCTCACGCTCAGCCCTTCACAGCATCACCGCTGGCACTGGGCAAGATGAATCGCTGCAGGCCGATGAACAACGCCAGCACCGGCAGGATCGAGACCACAGCACCGGCGGCCACCAGGCGCCAGTCGAGCGAAAAACTACTCGCCAGCTGCTGCAAACCCAGCGGCAGGGTGTAGAGATTGGGGTCATCGAGGATCACCAGCGGCCAGAGGAAATCACTCCAGGTGCCGATGAACACGAACATCGCCAGGGTTATCAAATCAGCCCGAGCAGCAGGGATCATCACGTTCCACCATTCCCCCAGCGGCGTGCAGCCATCGATGCGGGCCGCCTCTTCCAGCTCCACCGGCACGCCAGCAAAACTCTGGCGCAGCAAAAAGATGCCGAAGGCCGTGGCCGCCTGCGGAATGATCAACGCCCAGAGGGTATTGCGCAGCCCTAGCTGCACCATCAGCAGATAGAGCGGGATCATCACCACCTGGAAGGGGATCAGGATCGTGGCCACCACCAGGGCCAACACCAGACCCCGCCCGCCGAAGCGCATGCGCGCCAACGGGTAGGCCGCCAACGAGCAGAAGAGCAGATTGGCCAGCACCGCCAAGCCGCTCACGATGGCACTGTTGCGGATGTAGCCCAGCATCGGGTTGTCATTGAACAACCGTTGGTAGGCCTCCAGGCTGGGTTGGCTCGGCAGCAACGCCGGCGGGGTGGTGAAGATGTTTTCGGCTGGTCCCTTGAGCGAGGTGCTCACCAGCCAGAACAGCGGCACCAGCATCGCCACTGCAATCAGCAGCAACAGGGCCAGCTGCAGTGCGCTGGCCAACAGCGTGCGGGGTCGACCGCTTTTGGGCCGCGCCATCAGAGGCGAGGGCGATCGGCGGGTGCCAAGTCGCCGACCGGCAAAGGAGCCTTCTGGGGGTGCAACGGCGAGCGTTGGGTACCGGCCACCAGCCGGTTCAGGGCATTCACAAATGCCTGGGCAGCAGCCACCACGATGTCGGTATCAGCGGCGTGACCGGAGTAGAGCACGCCATCGGCCCGCAAGCGGATCGTGACTTCACCCATGGCATCGATGCCCTCGGTGACTGATTTCACCGAAAACTCCACCAGTTCGTTAGGAACTCGAGCCAGGTGATTGAGGGCCTGGCAAACCGCATCCACGGGTCCGGTGCCAATCGCCGCTTCGGTGAGCTCAGCACCCTCGCTGTTCACCAGGGTGACGGTGGCCGTGGGCTGCAAGTTGGTGCCAGTGCTCACCTGCACCAGCTTGAGGCTGTAGCGAGCTTCATCCTGCTGCTGGACCTGCTCGCTCACGATCGCCTCGAGATCGCGATCCGTGATCTCGCGTTTGCGATCCGCCAGCTCCTTGAAACGGGCGAAGGCGTCATCGAGA
The DNA here is from genome assembly GCA_044238295.1 of Vulcanococcus sp. GTDB lineage: Bacteria > Cyanobacteriota > Cyanobacteriia > PCC-6307 > Cyanobiaceae > Vulcanococcus. The sequence goes on along the minus strand of JBIIDQ010000050.1, from coordinate 4,694 downwards.
TCGTCGCGCTCGAGGCTGTAACCGAGCTCCTCGAGGCGAGCGCGGAAGGCACTGCGACCGCTCAACTTGCCCAGGGAGATGCGGTTATCGGCGAGGCCGATGGTGCGGGCATCGATGATTTCGTAAGTGAGCCGATTTTTGAGCACACCGTCCTGATGGATGCCGCTCTCATGGGCGAAAGCATTGGCACCCACGATCGCCTTGTTGGGCTGCACCGCCATGCCGGTGAGGTTGCTCACCAGGCGTGAGGTTTTGTAGATCTCTTCCGTGCGCACACCCGTGAGCGATTCCGTGCTCTCTGCGGGGCGGCCCAGGAACGGGTTGTAGTAGCTGCGGCGCACGTGCAACGCCATCACCAGCTCCTCGAGTGAGGCATTACCGGCCCGTTCGCCGATGCCATTGATCGTGCACTCGAGCTGGCGTGCACCGTTCTTCACCGCCTCCAGGAAGTTGGCCACGGCCAGGCCGAGATCGTTGTGACCATGCACCGAAATCACCGCCTGATCGATGTTGGGCACATGGCGGTTGATGCCATCGATCAGGGCACCAAATTCAGCCGGGGTGGTGTAGCCGACTGTGTCGGGAATATTGATCGTGGTGGCGCCAGCGGCGATGGCCGCCTCGATTACCTCATACATGAACTCCGGATCGGAGCGACCGGCGTCCTCGCAGGAGAACTCCACGTCGACGACGAGGGAACGGGCATAGGCCACCATCTCGCCCGCGATCCGCAACACCTCGGCGCGGCTTTTGCGCAGCTTGTGCTCGAGGTGGATGTCGCTGGTGGCAATGAAGGTATGGATGCGTCGGTTCACCGCAGGGGCTACCGCATCGGCGCAGGCCTTGATGTCGCCCTTGGCGGCACGGGCCAGGCCGCAGATCACCGGACCATCAGCGGTACCCACCGAAGCGGCGATGCGCTGGACGGCGTTGAAATCCCCAGGACTCGCAAAGGGAAAGCCTGCCTCGATGATGTCGACACCCAGGCGAGCCAGCTGCTGCGCGATCGCCAGCTTCTCTTCGAGATTGAGGCTGGCACCAGGGGACTGCTCCCCGTCGCGCAGGGTGGTATCGAAGATCAATACCCGGCCGGGATCGCGGGCCATGGCGGCTACAAGTCGGAATGGTTATGAGTTAGCCCCAGTTTAGGGGTGTGGCCTCAGCTGCGGCCAAGGGCAGGCTGAAGCCCCTCACGCTTCTCCAGCTGGCTGCGCAGGTCCGCCAGATCCACAAAGCGATCGGCGGCGTTGCGCAGCTCTCGCGGCACCATGCCATCGGTGCTCATCAACACCACCTTCAGGCCTTTGATCCGCAGCACCTCGATCAGCCGCTCCAGATCACGGCTACCGCTGAGCAGCCACACCTCATCGCTGCGATGCGCCACGGACAGCAAATCGATAGCGATCTCCACATCGAGGTTGGCGCGAGCGAACTGGCGCTGATCGGCATCTCCGCCCAGCTCCCGCAAGGGCTTGGCCCGCACTGTGAAGCCCAGGCTGGTGAGGGCATCACGAAACGGGCGTTGGTCAGTGGGGTCCTTCAGACCGGTGTACCAAAAGGCGCTGCCAATCTCCACACCAGGCGTTGCAGTGGCATGGCTGAGCAGTCGGCGGGGGTCGAAAAACCAGCCCAGCTTCTGCTGCACGTAGAACATGCTGTGGCCATCAACCGCCAGAGCCAGCTGCATCACTGCCGAATCACTGGCTCGAGCCTAAAAGCAGCGCGTAAAGTCGCCCCACTCTGAGCTGGGACCTTGGCCACCGGCGCACTGGCCACGGAGACCACCACCACCCACGGCGAACTCGCCCTGGTGCTGCACGCTCATCTGCCCTACGTGCACTCCAGCGAGCCGGGTTCGCTGGAAGAAGACTGGTATTTCCAGGCGCTGCTGGAGTGCTACCTGCCGCTGCTGGATGTGCTGGAGGCGGCAGCTGCCGACCCCAACCAGCGCCCACGCCTGAGCATGGGCCTCTCGCCCACACTGCTCTCGCTGCTCAGCAACCGTGAACTGAGCGAACGTTTCGGGCCCTGGCTGGCGGTGCGGCAGGAGCTCCTGCTGCAAACACCCGCCGGTTTTGAAGCTGCCGCTGCCGATTTAGCCCAACAATTGAGCGGTGCCGCAGCCGCCTGGAAGCGCGATGGGGGCAACCTGCTGCCCCGTTTCCAGCGGCTGCAGCAGGCCGGGGTGCTGGATCTGCTCACCTGCGCCGCCACCCACGGCTACCTGCCGCTGATACGGGACTGCCCCGAAGCGGTGCGAGCCCAGCTGCTCACAGCGGTGCGCGAACACCAACGGCTACTGGGGGTGCGCCCCCAAGGCATCTGGCTGCCGGAATGCGCCTACTACGAAGGGCTTGATCGCCTGCTGGTGAGCTGCGGGCTGCGCTACGCGATTCTCGACGCCCACGGCCTGCTGCACGGCCAACCCCGCCCTCGCTACGGGGTGTACGCGCCCATCTGCACGCCGGCGGGCATGGCCTTCTTCGGCCGAGACAGCGAATCCACCCTGCCGGTGTGGAGCGCCCGCGACGGTTATCCCGGCGACTCCTCCTACCGCGAATTCCACCGTGATCTGGGCTGGGATCTGCCCGAAGGCGAACTGGAGCAACGCGGCATCGGCTGCCGCCGCCCCCTGGGCCTCAAGCTGCACCGGGTGAGCAGCCGCGACTGCGGCCTCGATGGCAAGCAGCCCTATGTGCCGTCTGCCGCCCACGCCACCGTGCGGCGCGATGCCGCCCATTACCTGCAGGGCCGCGCCCAGCACCTGCAGCAATTGCAAACCGCCATGGAGCGCAGGCCGCTGCTCGTGGCGCCCTTCGATGCCGAGCTCTTCGGCCACTGGTGGTTTGAAGGCCCGCGCTTTCTAGCCGAGCTATTCCGCCAGGCGCCCGCTAGCGGCGTGGCGCTCGCCACCCTCCGCGACACCCTCAGCCGCGGCGCCAGCCTGCAGCTCTGCCAACCCTCCCCCTCCAGCTGGGGTCAGGGCGGCTATCACAACTACTGGCTCAACGACAGCAATGCCTGGGTGATCCCGGAATGGCATCGAGCCTCGCGGGCGATGGTGCAGCGGGTGAGCCGCGGCGTGGGCAGCGAGCAGGCCCGCGAGCTGCTCAATCAGGCCGGCCGTGAGCTGCTGTTGGCCCAAAGCTCCGATTGGAGCTTCATCCTGCGGGCCGGCACCACCACTGAATTGGCCCGCGAGCGGATCGAGCGCCACCTGGGCCGTTTCTGGCAGCTGCTGGGTGCCATCGATGGCGAGGTGGAGCTGCCCGATGGCTGGCTTGAGGCCGTCCGCGCCGAAGACGCGCTGTTCCCGCTGATCAACGCCGCAGACTGGGCGCAGATTCCAGCTGCTGCACCCTGACCACCACCGCCGCGCTCGCCCCTCGACAGCAACTGGACCTGCTGGCTCAGGCTCTGCCCGCTGAGCAGCAATTCGAGGCGAGCCTGGAGCAGCGTCAACTCAGCGCACCGCGCCGCAGCGACCTGCGGGTGCTGCAGCTCAACCTGGGCAAGCTCTGCAACATGCGCTGCAGCCACTGCCATGTGGATGCAGGCCCCCATCAAGGCCACACCCTGATGCCTGATGCCGTGGTGGAGCAGTGCATCGCAGCGATGGCGCGGCTACAGCCCGCAGTGGTGGATCTCACCGGTGGCGCACCGGAGCTGCATCCGCGCTTCAAGGAGCTGGTGCTGGCGGCCCGGGCCCAGGGTTGCCATGTGATCGATCGCTGCAACCTCACGGTGCTGCTGCTGCCGGCGCTGCGGGATCTGGCGGCCTTCCTGGCAGAGCACGAGGTGGAGATCGTGGCGAGCCTGCCTCAACCCGAAGCCGAGAGCACGGATGCCCAGCGCGGCGATGGCACCTGGGAGGCCTCGATCGAGGCGCTGAAGCGGCTCAACCAGCTGGGCTACGGCCAGGGTGATCCCCGGCGGCAGCTCACGCTGATGAGCAACCCTGCCGGCACCCGGCTGCAACAGCTCACTCCATGCGACACGGCCCAATGGAAACGCCGCCTGCAGGAGCTGGCGGAGGTGCAGTTCGATCAGCTGATCGGCCTCAACAACATGCCGATTGCACGCTTCCTGGAGCAACTGCAGCGCGATGGGCACGTGAACTGCTACTTGAAGCTGCTCCACAACGCCTTCAACCCCGAAGCGCTCAACGGCCTGATGTGCCGCGACACCCTGTCGGTGGCCGCGGATGGTCAGCTGTTCGACTGCGATTTCAATCAGATGCTCGAGCTACCGCTCGGCGGCTCCCCAACCACGATTGAGACGATCACGCGCGAACAGCTCGAGCAACGCGCCATCCGCTGGAGCAACCACTGCTTCGGCTGCACCGCCGGGCAGGGCAGCTCCTGCGCCGGGGCTACGGCCTGAGCATCCGCAGAGCCAGCTGCAATTCACGGCCCTGCATCCCCATCAGCCCCGCCTTCACGCTCCAGCGCGCCAGCACAAACAAGCGCACCATCGCAGCAATCAAGGCAGGCAGGCTGAGGGTGTTGGTGAGAAAGCCAAACCACTGCTCGCGCGGCAAGGCAAAGAAGGTGGTGAAGTGAGCCCACAACTGCGACTCGGAAAAGCGCATCAACTTCTCCAAACCGAAGCGATACAGCGCATGCCGGCGCTGCAGCTCCAGGGGCCAGAGCGCCTGCCAGGCCTGAGCCGCCAGCTGCTCGCTGCCAGCGTGG
>JBIIDQ010000001.1:0-29179 GCA_044238295.1 Vulcanococcus sp. | reverse complement strand
TGACGACGACCCATTCCGGGCACGTCACCACTCGAGGCGCTTGCTGGGATCTGGGTCATACGGGGCGGCTAGAGGGCCACTGCAACGTGGCGCCCATTATGGACGTTGCCCCTCCGGCTCCCGTTGGCAGAAATGGGTTGTCGCCGGCAGCCTGCAACATGCTGTTGCGCGCACTCAGCTCCGTGACCCTGCCGACCGACGCTCCGCTCAGCAGCGCTGAGGTGCTCCAGATCCTGCGCCAGCGCTGGCAGGCGTCCTACGACCTGCAGCTGATCGTGCGCCGCGGCCGTCTGTATCTCCAGGTGATGTGGGGTTACCTCGAGCAGCAGTCCTTCCCGATGACCAGCGAGGAATACGTCGAGAAGCTCGAAGAACTGGTGGCGAATCTCAATGGTTTGGGTGTGACGGAGCAGGTGCGCACTTGGCTGAGCACCACGACCGACAAACCCCGACTGGGGAAGGCCATGAACCTGCCGCTCGAACTACCCGAAGGGCGGGCCAGTGAATTTCTGATCTAGGGCCGCTGCACCAGCCTGGCTAGGCCAACGCCAACGAGATACAGGCTGGTGATGGCGCCACTGAGCAGCAGCATGGTGACCGGATCGGTGGAGGGAGTGAGCACGGCTCCGGCGAGGGCGGAGGCCACCACCACAAAACGCCACGCGTTCAGCATCGTCTGGGCGCGCACGATGCCCAAGGCGGCCAGCAGCATCTGCAGCACTGGCAACTGAAAGGCCAGGGCCGTGGCGACCATCAGCAGCAGCACGAAATCGAGGTAGCGCTCGATCGACCACAGCGGCTCCACCACATCAGCGCCGTAGCTCACTAAGAAGTTGAGCGCAGCGGGCACCAGTGCCCACCAGGCAAAGGCCAGGCCTGCCAGAAACAGCACCGCCGAACCACCCACCGCCGGTGCCACCATCCGCTGTTCGCGTCTGGTGAGGCCAGGCAGCACAAAGGCCAGGCCCTCGTAGAGCACGTAGGGGAGCGCCAGGGTCAGGCCGGAATAGCCCGCCACCTTCAGCGACACGAACAGAAATTCACCTGGGGCGAGCTGAAGAAAATGAATTCCCTTCGCGGGCACCTCAAGTAAGCGAACCAAGGGTTTCACCAGCAGCAGGCAGCCGGCAGCTCCAATCACCACCGCCACCAGGCTCCGGAAGATGCGCCGGCGCAGTTCCTCCAGGTGATCCACCAGCGTCATCTCCACTTCGGCCGGAAATTGATCGTCCGGATGGTTTGCCTCAGCGGATTCGTCGCTGAGGTTGACGCGGATCGGTGCGGGGGCGGGCAACACAGTGTTGCCATCAGGCAGGGTGTTGCTCTCGCTCATGGCTCTTGCTCCGCAGAGAGGCTAGGGGCCCCGCTCTCCAGCAGTGCTGCTGCACGGCTCGGTTCGGCCCAGATCACCTCACCGCCGCGGTGTCGCACGGTGCCAGGACCGGCTCCGGGGATGCGTTGCAGCTCATCGCAGGGCACCATCACCACCGCTACGCGCTGATTGCCGCGAGCGCGGCTGAAGTGGGCGGCCAAATCAGCTGCTGCTTGTAGGTCTGGGTCGCCGCAGAGGCCTTCTGAACCCTTCAGTACCACGTGGCTCCCAGGGCATTCCTGGGCATGGAACCAGAGATCGCCGCGGCGGGCCTGCCGCAGGCTGATCCATTCGTTCTGGCGATGGTTGCGGCCCACCTGCAGGCGCAGCCCCCCGGGACTCTGGAGTTCGAGAGGGGAAGGAGCTGCACTCTCGAGCTGCCTGCGCTGGGCTCGGCCGGGGCGGGCCAGCTCCAACAGGGTGCTGCACTCCTCTTCGAGGGTTTGCAAATGATCAAGCGCAGCGCTGCTGTCGTGCTCGGGTCCTTGCTCCAGGTAGGTGAGGCTGGCTTCGAGCTGTTCGATCCGCTGCTGGTGCAGCTCGAGCCGAGGGGTGATGGCGGCCACTGAGCGCCGCAGTTTGCGGGCCCGCTTGTAGAGCGCCTGCGCATCGGCCACCTGCTCGCGGCTCGGCTGGGGCAGGCACAGCAACGCATCGGCCTGCTGCTGCAGTTGATCACTGCTCTCCACCTGATTGAGGAGCTGCTGCTGGTGATCCATCTGGCTGCACTCCCGCTGGAGGACCTGCTCGAGCCGCTGCCGCAGCTGGTGCTGACGCTGCTGCACCAGCCGCTGGCTGAGGCGATCACGGTGATAGGCCGCCAGGGCCCGATTGATCGGGAGCGGTTCGGCGGGGTGGGTGGTGGTGGATGGTTCCTCCTCCCAGCAGCGATAGGAGCAGCTGCGGCCTGCGCTGAAACCAAACGCTTCGCTCTCCATGGCCGATAGCCAGGTCTGCCAACGTCGCCAGAGCTCCTCCCACTGCATGGGGCTGAGGCTGTCTGTGGGTTGAGCCAGGAGCGCAGGGCTCAACCAGGGTTGATCGCCGGCTAGCTGTAGGCCTAGGGCCGGGCTGATGCCCTGGTAAGCGCTCTGCAGCGCCTTCAGCAGTGGCAATGGCAGCAGGCTCAGCTGCCGTTGCCAGCTGGCAAAGCTTTCCTGGAGGCTCGGGGGCTGGCCGCTCAGGGGTGGGGGCGGGCTGTAGGCATCGCCGGTGCCGATCGGCCGGAGCCGCGATTGCTGCTGGCGCACCTGGCGGGCCGCAGCCACCACCCGGCGCTGCTCATCCAGCAGAAACAGATTGCTGTGTCGGCCCATCAGCTCTAGGACCAGCCAGCGTTGGATCGCCTCGCCGGGGCGGGGGGCAAATCCGAGCTGCACCACCCGTTCCCAGCCGGTTTGCTCCAGGGAGACCAGCGCCAGGCCGCTCAGGCCGTGCTGCAACTGCTGCGCCAAGGTGCTGCCCTCCCCCTGGCGGGGCGGAGGCTCGATGGCATGCAGCCGTGGTGCTTCCGCCTGCCAGCTGAGTTCCAGCCAGAGCCGTTGCTCCAGGGTGCGAAAGCCCAGTTGCAGGGTGTGGCCATCAGCCTGCTGGGCCTTTTCAAACCGGCTCGGCAGCAGCAGCGGCTTGAGTTCCGCTACCACGGCCCGCAGGCTGGTGAGGTCCATGGCCTGGAGCGACACAGGGGCCATGGGCAGGCGCGGAACGGCAGCGGCGGCACATCTACTCTGCAGGGCCGCGCTCGATCCACGATGGTTGCCGAGGCTCCCAGCAGCGGCCGGCTGTTTTTGATCACTGGTCCCAGTGGTGTTGGAAAAGGCACCCTGGTGGCGGCACTGCTGCAGCGGCACCCGCAGATCTGGCTGTCGATTTCGGCCACCACCCGTTCCCCACGCAGTGGGGAGCAGGAAGGGCGGCACTATCTCTTCCTCGATCGTTCAGCCTTCGACGCCAAGGTTGCTCAGGGGGGACTGCTCGAGTGGGCTGAGTTCGCGGGCAACTGTTATGGAACGCCGAGGGATCCGGTGGAGCAACAACTTGCCTCTGGTCGCCCGGTGTTGCTGGAGATCGAGCTGGAAGGAGCACGCCAGGTGCGCAAAAGCTTCCCGAGCGGCTTTCAGATTTTCATCAAGCCACCGTCGTTTGATGAGCTGGAGCGGCGGATACGCGGCCGTGGCACCGACAGCGAGGAGGCGATCAACCGCCGCCTAGAGCGTGCCCGGGTCGAGCTGGCGGCCGAGGCTGAATTTGATGCAGCCCTAGTGAACGACGATCTCGACACGGCACTGGCCGAGCTCGAGCGCTTGATGGGCCTTGCCTGAACACAAAAAAAGCGGCCCATCGGGGCCGCTTGCGGAGTGCTTGCGGAGTCGCTACTCACATCGGGTGGAAGAGAAGATCCGGATAGAAGCGGTTGAATTCGATCAGGATGCCTGCCGTCACGGTGAACCAGATGGCGGCGAACACCGGGGCTGTGGTGAGGAACTTTTTCATCGCTGGGTGAAAGGGAGTTGAGCGGAGAAAAACAGGCTGGCCTGATCAGCGGGGAGAGACGGTGATCTTGTCGTCAGCCTCGGTGAGCTTGCCGCTGGTGAGGGCGCCGAAGGCGGCCAGGGGCCAGGTGGCAGCAGCCAGGGTGCTCTTGAAGGCCAGTGGCAGATCGATCTGGATTTCCTTCATGGCGGCATCCTTATCGCCACGGATGGCCATCAGGTAGTTGCGACCAGCCCAGCCAATGCAGCCGGCGATGTAGAGGAAGGCAACACCGGGAATGATGAAGTCGCCGGCGTGGCTGAGGCGGCCATCCACGATCAGGTGAGGCAGGCCATCAGCACCACAGGAGGCCTGGCTGTACATCGCAAAGCGAGCCTTGGCCTGGTCGGTGGTGGCAGCAGCGGCGCGCTGCTGGAAGCGGGCGCTCTCAGCGCATGGGGTCAGACCGGCTACATCGGCTTTGGCCACAGGGGCGAAGCCGAAGATCAGCAGAGCAGAAATCAGAACAGCAAAGAGGCGGCGCATCGGGTCCAGCTGCTGCACGGCAGGATGTCACTTACGGACAGTACGAGGGGCGTTCAAAGCTGATGCCAACCCTGCTGGCGCTCGAAACAAGTTGTGACGAGTCAGCGGCTGCTGTGGTGCGTGATCAGCGGGTGCTGGCGAGCGCTGTGGCCTCGCAGGTGGAAGAGCACGCGCGCTGGGGTGGTGTTGTTCCGGAGATCGCTTCACGCCGCCACGTGGAGGCCCTCCCCGGGCTGATCGAGCAGGTGATGCAGGAGAGCGGGGTTCGCTTCGCTGACCTTGATGCGATTGCGGCCACGGCTGCCCCGGGCTTAGTGGGTGCGCTGCTGGTGGGCTCGATCACCGGCCGCAGCCTGGCGCGACTGCACAACAAGCCCTTTTTGGGGGTGCACCACCTCGAAGGACATCTGTGTTCTGTGCAACTGGGAGATCCGTTGCCGGAAGGGCCCTATTTGGTGCTGCTGGTGAGTGGTGGCCACACGGAAATGATTCGCGTTGACGGACCCGGGCGCTATCAGCGGCTGGCCCGCAGCCGCGATGACGCCGCCGGCGAAGCCTTCGACAAAGTGGCGCGCCTCTTAGAGCTTGGCTATCCCGGTGGCCCTGCCATTCAGCTCGCTGCTGAGCATGGTGATCCTCAGCGATTTGTGTTGCCCAAAGGGCGTGTTTCCCTGCCCGAAGGTGGCTTTCATCCCTACGACTTCAGCTTCAGCGGATTGAAAACTGCTGTGCTGCGGTTGGTGAACCAACTCAAGGCGCACTCTGCCAAAACTGGTGAGCCTTTCCCCCTGGCGGATGTGGCAGCCAGCTTCGAGAAGGTGGTGGCTGACGTGTTGGTCGAGCGCACCACGCGCTGCGCCCGTGAGCAGGGCTTGAACACTTTGGTGATGGTGGGAGGTGTGGCGGCAAACCGCCGGCTGCGCCAGCGCCTGGAACAGCGCTGCTTTGAACTGGGAATTCAGTGGCGCCTGGCGCCTCTGGCCTATTGCACCGACAACGCCGCCATGATCGCCGTCGCCGCCGAGCAGCGTTGGCTCATGGGTGCGACCAGTCCGATCGATCTGGCTGTGGCGCCGCGGTTGGCGCTTGAAGCCGCACCGGTGCTCTATGAACCGCAAGCTGCCTTTTGATCTCGGTAGGCTCCTGAGACTCACTGGCATCAGCCATGGCCACGGCTCAACCGGCACCCGAGCCCACCGAAGTGATCGACAACGTGGTGGAAGCAGCTCCTGATGAGCTCAACCAATGGAAGCGAGGCTTTACGCCTCAGGCTGAGATCTGGAACGGACGCATGGCCATGGTTGGCCTTTCGGTCGGCCTGACTGTTCTCTTGATTGCCCGCATCGCGGGCAAGGCTTAAGCCTTGCCTCGTAGGGCTTGAGCTAGTTCATTGGCCCTGAGGCTCTGGGCTAATGCATCGTCGATGCTCACTTGTCCCGCATCCACCAGGTTGAGCAGCGCCTGATTGGCCGTTTGCATGCCGTCAAAACTGCTGCGGGCCATGATCTCCTCGATTTCCGTCAGTTCACCGCGCTGGATGTAGTCCTTGCACGCGTCGGTGTTGATCAGGATGTCGTGAAAAGCCACCCGTTTGCCATCGGTGGTTTTGAGCAAACCTTGGGCAATGACACCCAGCAGGCACTCCGAGACGGCCCGGCGGATGGCCTCTTGCTCGCTGGGTCGCACCATCCCCAGCACCCGCTCCACTGTTTTCACTGCTGAATTTGTGTGCAGGGTCCCGAACACCAAATGGCCTGTTTGAGAGGCCTCAATGGCGGTGGCGAGGGTTTCACCGTCGCGGATTTCACCGATCAAGATCACATCGGGGTCTTCGCGCAGGGCCGCCCTGAGCGCGTTGTGGAACTGAAGGGTGTGCTGACCCACCTCGCGATGGCGGATCAGTGAGCGTTGGCTCTGGTGCACGAACTCCACAGGATCCTCGATCGTGAGGATGTGGCAGCTTCTGTTGCGATTGATCCAGTCGATCATCGCGGCGAGGGTGGTGCTTTTGCCTGAGCCCGTAGGGCCTGTGATCAGCACCAGACCCTTGGGCTTTGAGGCCAGCTCCCTGAGCACAGGCGGCAGGTTTAGGTCCTCCAGGCTGGCGATGGTTTGCGGGATCAGGCGCAGCACCATCGCTGGGCCCCGCAGCGAATCGAGCAGGTTGATGCGCACCCGCACAAACGGGAAGGCATGGGAGCCGTCGAATTCCTTGTCGCGCAGGAAGGCATCGATCTGCGCCGGACTGAGCAGCTCCCGCAGCCAACTGTTGAAGGTGGCGGTATCGGTGATTGGCCAGCCGCTGCGCACCATCTCACCGCGGGCCCGGTAGCGGGGCTCCTCGCCCACGCCCAGGTGCACATCCGAGAACCCCTTGCTGTCGGCGATCTTCACGATTCCGGCCAGGCTGCCCGGTTGCTCGCCGTGCAGGGCGCCTTCGCCGCTCGTGGGTGCTGGCGGTGCAACTGCTGGAGCAGGCTGCGCTGGTACAGGAAACAGGCTGCTGGGGAAGGGGGAACTACTGGTCACCGCTGGCCGGCCTGCTGCCTCCAGCTTTGCGGCTGATCCAGGCTCTGGCCAGTCAATCCAGGCGCCATCTTTAGGATCCGGCTGAATGGCGGCCCTCCGTGAGCACCTCCCACAACGTTTGCATCGTGCTGGGCACGCGCCCGGAGGCCATCAAGCTGGCGCCTGTGATTCAGGCCTTCCAGGCCGCGCCTGATTTCAAGACTCGTGTTGTGCTCACCGGTCAGCACCGCGAGATGGTGGCGCAGGTGATGGAGTTGTTTGATCTGAAGGCTGATCACGATCTGGCGCTGATGGCGCCGAAGCAGACCCTCACCCACATCACCTGCGGAGCTCTGCAGGGGTTGCAGACCCAGTTTGAGCAGCACCGCCCTGATCTGGTTCTGGTGCAGGGCGACACCACCACCGCCTTTGCATCAGCCCTGGCGGCCTTCTATGCACAAATCCCCGTCGGTCACGTGGAGGCTGGTCTGCGCACCGACAACATCATGGATCCCTATCCGGAGGAGGCCAACCGTCGCCTGATCTCTCAGGTGGCCCAGCTGCATTTCGCACCCACGGAGGTATCAGCCGCGAATTGCCGCGCCTCTGGCGTGGTGGGAGAGGTGTGTGTCACCGGCAACACAGTGATTGATGCGTTGTTGTTGATGGCCGAGAAAGCGCCGCCGTTTGCGTTGCCAGGTCTTGATTTTCAGCGTCAGCGCGTCATCCTCGCCACCGTGCATCGCCGCGAAAACTGGGGCGATCGGCTTCGCGACATTGGCCAGGGTTTCCTGGAGGTCTTGGAGCGCTTCCCGGATACAGCCCTGCTGCTACCGCTGCACCGCAACCCCACCGTGCGCGAACCGCTTCAGGCGTTGCTAGGGGATCACCCCCGTGCTTTCCTCACAGAGCCGCTCGATTACGACCAGCTCGTTGCCGCCATGCGTGGCTGCACGCTGCTGCTGAGCGATTCCGGTGGCTTGCAAGAGGAGGCCCCTGCCCTGGGGAAGCCGGTGCTGGTGCTGCGCCGCACCACCGAGCGCCCTGAAGCGGTGGATGCCGGCACCGCGAAGTTGATCGGAACCGACAGCGCTGACATCCTCCGGGAAACCGCTCAGCTGCTGGAGAGCGCCGAGGCTTACGAGGCAATGGCCCGTGCCCATAACCCGTTCGGTGATGGCCAAGCCAGCCGCAGGATTGTGGAGGTGAGTCGCCGCTTCCTCAATTCGAACAGCTGATCATTCCCGCTGCTTCTTGGCCCAGGGAGGCAGGTCGATAAACACGCGGGTGCCTGGGTTGATTCCTCCGAGGATCTGCGTGTCCTTGCCGCTGCTCGCGCCCAGCGTGACCGGCTGGAAGGTGGGCTGGTTGCCCTGGCCTACCAACAGAACCCCTGGTTTGCCTTGTTCCGTCACCACCGCAACGGTGGGGATGAGGGTGCGCGACGCCAGATTGCCTGTGTTGAAGTCAATGTCGGCGGTCATGCCGATGCGCAGCTCTCGCGGAGGGTTAATCAGCTGGAGTTTCACCTCGAAGGAGGTGACGTTGTTGAGTTTTTCTGCGCGAGGGGCGATCTGGCGCACCCTGGCCGGGAAGCGGCGATCAGGAAAGGCATCCACGCGCACCGAAGCGTTTTGACCCACCTGAATGCGGCCGATGTCGCTCTCGGGCACCTTGGCTACCGCCTCAAGGCCTTGAGCGAGCTCAACGATGGATGAGCTGCTCGCGCCAGCGCTTGCTGAGGCTGAGGTTGTGGGGGTGACGAAGGCGCCGGGATCGGCGAAGCGGGCCGTCACCACGCCGGCAAACGGAGCCCGGACCGTCAGGTCACCCTGTTCTTTCATGCGCTGTTCCAGTCGCTGCTGAGCGGCCTCAACAGCGGCTTGATCCACGAGATAGGTGGAGCGGGCGCTGTTGAAGTCGTCGAGGCTGATGCCGCCCTGCCGGATCAGAGCTCCGCGCCGCTGCAATTCGCTCTGGCTGCGGTTCAGCTGCGCCTGAGCCGAGCGGAGCTGGGCGCGCAGTTCATCGAGGCGGTCGTTCAAATCACCGCTGTCCATGAGCGCCAGGGCCTGGCCAGCCTTCACGCTGTCGCCTTCTTCGACAAACAGCTTTTGCAGCACCCCCTGGCGCTTGGGGCTCACATTCACTTTGCGGAAGGCCTCCAGCTCGCCGCTGGCGGTGATCACCCCGGGCAGGCTGCCCTGCCTGGCGAGGACCGTGTAGCTGTCGAGGCTGCGCTGCTGGCTCGCTGTGCGGCGCTGGCTAACCAACACGCCGCTGCCCACGATCACCACGGCACCGGCGAGCAGCCCCACCCAGAGGCGCTTGCGCTGGAGCCAGCTGCGGCTTGGGCGAATCGCTGTCGGTAGGCGAAAACGGCCGCCATCGAGTGGTGCATCGCCCTCGCGCTGCGGAGGGGGCTGGAGCTTCGAGGAGGAAATGGCCGGCGCCTGTGCTCCCACCAGTCTTCCTTGCCGGAGGTGTCGAGTGTGGCTAGGGGTGGTCCGTAGATTCGCTGGATGCTTAAAGCCGGAATCGTGGGACTGCCCAATGTGGGCAAGTCGACCCTGTTCAACGCCCTCGTGGCCAACGCCCAGGCGGAGGCGGCCAATTACCCGTTTTGCACGATTGAGCCCAACTCGGGTGTGGTGTCGGTGCCGGATCCGCGCCTGCAGCAGCTCTCGGATCTGAGCCGTAGCAAGGAGCTCATCCCCACGCGGGTTGAGTTTGTGGATATCGCAGGCCTGGTGAAAGGCGCCAGCCAGGGCGAAGGCCTGGGCAACAAGTTTTTGGCCAACATCCGAGAGGTCGACGCGATCGTGCACGTGGTGCGTTGTTTCGAGAACGACGACGTGATCCATGTGAGCGGCTCGGTGGGCCCAGTTCGCGACGCTGAAGTGATCAACCTCGAACTGGGTCTGGCGGATCTGGCTCAGGTGGAGAAGCGGCGCGAACGCCTTAAGAAGCAGGTGCGCACGAGCAAGGAGGCTCAGGTGGAGGATGCGGCGCTCGAGCGCATCCAAGCGGTGCTCGAGCAGGGCGGTGCCGCCCGCAGCATCACGCTCAATGATGAAGAGGTGGCCATGGTGAAGCCTCTGGGCCTCCTCACCGCCAAGCCGATCATCTACGCCACCAACGTGAGCGAAGACAATCTCGCTTCAGGCAATGACTACTGCGAGGAAGTGGCCGCCCTCGCGCAGAAGGAAGGCGCCGGCACGGTGCGCATCTCCGCTCAGGTGGAAGCCGAACTGATCGAATTGCCCGAAGAGGACCGCGCTGTCTTCTTGGCGGATCTGGGCGTGGAGGAGGGCGGTTTGCAAAGCCTGATTCGCGCCACTTATGCGCTGTTGGGCCTGCGCACCTACTTCACCACCGGAGAGAAGGAAACCCGTGCCTGGACGATCAAGGCCGGCATGACCGCTCCCCAAGCGGCAGGCGTGATTCACACCGACTTCGAGCGGGGCTTCATCCGCGCTCAAACCATTGGCTACAAGCAGTTGCTTGAAGCAGGTTCCCTGGCGGAAGCTCGCAACAAGGGATGGCTCCGGGCTGAAGGGAAGGAGTACGTCGTCGAAGAAGGCGATGTGATGGAGTTTCTCTTCAACGTCTGATCACGGCCGCAGGCAGGTTTGGATGCCGGTTCGGAATCACCGGTCGCATCGGTTCGCTTGCCTCAGAATGGCACCAGGTTCACCAGGCTCATGACGGACCAGCAGCCCGCCAGCGATACCGCTCAGCAGCACGATTTTGAGGTGCAGAAGCAGGTGCACCAGCAGATCCGCAACGATCCCGACTACGACGATTGGGAGTACGGCACCGAGCCTCTGCCCCATGAGGCCTGGACTCCCAAGATCAGTCAGGGCTGAGCTGGCTGGATTAACCCGGCTCCAGTTGCAGGGTGCTGTGGTCGACACCGATGGCGGCCAGGGCGTCCTTTGCCTGGTGCAGGAGCTGTAGGTCGTTACTGAGCTCACCACGGCGGCAAACATGTGCTGTGAGCGCCACTTGGCTGGTGCTGAGGCTCCAGATGTGCACATGGTGAACGTCCACCACGCCGGGCAGTGCCAAAAGAGTTTCGCGGACCAGCTCTGGCTTGATGTGGTGGGGGATGCCATCGAGCAGCACCACGAGCGCATCGCGGATTAGCACAATCCCCGTGTATCCCACGGCGATGCCAACGCCGATTGCCGTGAGGGGGTCCAGCCAATGCCAGCCCGTGATCCCCACCAGCACGGCACTCACCAGCACGGCGGCTGAGACCATCGCATCGGTGACCAGGTGCAGGACCGCTGCACGGCGGTTGAGGTCGTGATCGTGCGGGTGCCCCTCGTGGCTGCCGTGACCGCTATGGCCAAACAGGCTGGCGGATCCAAGGTTGACCGCAATCCCAGCGGCGGCGGCCCACGCCACAGGGCCACTCACCAGCGGTTGCGGATCCGACAGCCGCTGAATCGCCTCCACCACCACCACGGCTGATGCCATAGCCACCAGCACCCCATTGATCAGAGCCGCTAACTGGGTGCTGCGCCCGAAGCCATAGGTGAAGCGTTCGCTCGGTGGGCGCGTACTCAGCCGCTCAGCCCCCCATCCCAGGGTTAGTCCGGCCACATCACCCAGGTTGTGGATGGCATCACCGATCAGGGCCAGTGATCCGAAGCCGATGCCGATCACGATCTGCGCCACTGAGAGCGCCGTATTGAGCAGGATGCTCCAGCGAAAGGCTGAGGCCAGACCCGCCCGGCCAATGTGTTGCTGCGGATGGCGGCGGCCCGGTTCGTGCAGTGCCATGGGGCAGGCGAGGCTGATCTGATTGTGGTGCTCTGGTGTCAGCCCTTCTTGTGGGCCCGGCGGCGAATCGGACCTACCAGCAGCAGGCTTAGGGCACACACCACCGCCACGAGGAGCCACAGCACAAGCCCGTGGCCATGGCGATCCAACAGCAGCCCGGCGACCAACGGTGCCCCGAACGCACTGAGGGCGAAGCACTGGGAAAACAGCGCCATCGCAAACCCACCGTGGCCCTCCGGGCTCAATTCCACCACCGCTTCCGCCGAGGTAGGTAGGAAGGCTGCCTCCCCGAAGGCCAGCAGCATCAGCGCTAGCACCACAAGAACGATGCCGCCGTCAGTGAGGGCGGATAGAGCCAGCAGGCCCGCTCCAGCGCTGAAGCAGATCATGCTCAGCCCTAGGCCCACGGCCACCGAACGGCGGGCCATGGCCTGACCAACTGGCCATTGGATCAGGACCAGCAGCGCTAGCGGAATCCCAATGAGCAGGGCGCTGATCGCCTCTGACTGGGCATCACGCTCCAGGCCACCCCGCACCAGATCGAGCGGTAGTGCGCTCTGCATCAGCGCGGGAATCGAGGTGGCTACCACGGAGAGGAGCAACATCGGCAGCAGCGCCGGCAGCCACTGGCTCAGTGGAACCGGCTCCACGCCAGCGCGGCCCACCTGTAGTGCCCGCGGCAGAGGCCGCCAGAGCAGCAAGGCCGCCAACACCACGATGGCCGTCATATCCACCACGTAGACACCACGCAGATGACCCAGTTGGGCCAGCACGGCTCCAGTCAGGGTGCCGCTTGCGATCCCAGCCGCATCAGCGGTGCGCGAGAGGGCATACCCCCGTGCTGAGGGCACTGGCGCTGAACACAGCGGTACAGCTAGCTCCACGGCTGGCCAGTACAGCCCCCCTGCGCAACCGAAAAGCAACTGTCCGGCAATGTAGCCAGAGTGGTTGTCGGCGCCCCACAGCATCGTGTCGCCAGCGAAGCCGCACAGCGCTGCCAGCAACACCGGTAAGCCGCAACTGAGGCCACGATCCAGTAGCCAGCCGCTCAGAAAGCGGCCGATCGTGCCAGCGAGGGCCGCTAGCGCCAGACCAGTGCCCACCTCGGAGGCCGAAAAATCGGCCTGGTGGAACACCATCGGTGTGAGATACAGCACCCCCCCGGCGCCAAAGCTCGCCACCATGCGCACGCTGGCCAGTTCTCGCAGCGGCGCGGGAAACTGGTGCCACCACTGGTGCACCGTTGACAGCTTCCCTGCCTGTGTCAAGCCGTCGACCGATGCGTGCTCTTCTGCGCAGTCTGCTGGCTGGCCTGCTGTGGCTGACGCCCGTCCGGGCTGCCGAGCAACTCGATGTGCAGCTCGATGGCCTGAAGCTGCCGATCGATCTGGTCGAGTTGGAGGCCTGGAGCCGTTCCCCAAGTAGCGCTAGTGGTGATCTGCGCGCCTGGCTGGACTTACTCGATCCCCTTGGCCGTGACCAGTTGCGACGCATCCTGCAAGCACCGCTGGTTCAGGATCGTTCCTTTGCCCAGCAGTTTTTGGCCAGCTGGGCCGGTCAGCGGGTGTTGGTCGAGCTCGACGACCTGCTCCGCACTGACCAGGGCGGGGCTGGTCCGCTTCTGTATCAGACCCTCCAGGAGCTGCTTCGCCGACAGCGCCAGGTGACCACAATTGAGTTGTTGCGGGCCGTTCCTAGTCAGCGGCTGGTGCTCAATCTCGATGGGGGTCTGCAGCTCGCGGAGCAGTGGCGTCGCCAAATTCTTGTACAGCGTGACGCTCTGGTAGCCCTGCAGCAGCTGAAGCTGAGGCGGGTTTCGCAGGTCTGGCCCAGCCAGCTGGCTGTCGCTTCCCCCCTGGAGCCCGAGGCTTTCGCCTTGCCTGTTCCGCACCGCCCGCAACCTCTGCAGTTGCAGCTGTGGCGGGCGAGCAGTGACAGTTGGGTGCTGCTCACCCCCGGCCTCGGGGGGAGTGCTGAACAACTGGAGTGGCTGGCGTCCGGTTTGCAGCAGCGCGGCTGGTCGGTGCTGTTGCTCGATCACCCTGGCAGTGATGAGGAGGCGGTTCGCGAGCTGTTGGAGGGGCGGCGACCACCGCCGGGGGCCGAGACCCTAGAGGGGCGACTCCGTGATCTCCAGGCGGTGGTTGCAGCGGTGCAGAGTGGCCCCCTGCCCCGTCTTGGTGAGCGGGTGGTGCTCATGGGTCACTCCCTAGGTGGCCTCACCAGCCTGCTGGCGGCTGGGTTGCGGCCCGAGCCGGGGCTAGCCCGCCGTTGTGATCGGGCCCTCGATGGCATTCCACTCACCAACCTCTCGCGCCTGTTGCAATGCCAGCTTCTGGAGGTGCCGCTGCCGCCTCCCAAGCCCTTGGCTCAGCCCGTTCAGGCGGTGGTCAGCCTCAACGGCTTTGGCAGTTTGCTCTGGCCTTACCGCGGTCTGCGGCCCCTGCCGGCACCGGTTCTGCTGATGGGTGGAAGCCTCGATCTGATCACCCCACCCATTAGTGAGCAGCTTCATCTGTTCCTGCGGGATGGCAAAGCCCAGAGCCGGCTCGTGCTGCTAGAGGGTGGGAGTCATTTCTCGCCTGTGCGGATCGACAGCAGCGCACAGGCCCTGTTTCGCTTGGGTGAGGAGTTTGTGGGGGTCGAGCCGCAGCGGGTGCAGGCGCTCACCCTCAGCCTCACAGCCGATTTTCTCCAGACACTCCCGCGTGGTCTGGCACCGCAGCGCCGGCAGCTGGGCGGGGTAACCGCCTATGTGCTCAGCCGGCAGCAGGCCGAGAGCTGGCAGAACGTCCTCAGAAACTGACGCGCGGGTCTAGGAGAGCCACCAGTAGATCCACAACCACGCTCACCACAACGACCAGGGCAGCCACCACAACAACGATCCCCTGCACAACCGGGTAATCCCTCTGGCCGATCGCTTCCTGCAGCCGAAAGGCCACCCCGGGCCAGGAGTAGGTGACTTCGATCAGTAGGGCGCCGCCAATCAGCGAGGCCACGGTGATGCCCGTGATCGTGAGCACCGGCAGTAGGGCGTTGGGTAAGGCATGACGCAGCACCACCCGCCGTTCGCTCAACCCGCGGCTGCGGGCTGCTTCCACGTAGTCCGAATCGAGGGCCCGGCGCAGGTTGAGGCGGAGCGCATTGGCAAAGACCCCGCTGAGCAGGAGCCCCAGGGTGCTGGCGGGCAACACCAGATGGCGCAGGGCGCCCCAGAACTGTTCGGCATTGCCGTTCAACGTGCTGTCGAGTAGGTAGAAGCCGCTGCCCTCAGGTGGCACGAGTGTGGTGGGGAAGCGTCCACCCACTGGAAGCCATCCCAGCCACACGGCAAATACCAGTTGCATCACCATGGCAGCCCAGAAGGGCGGCAGCGCATAGGTGCCGATGCCGTAGAGCCGGCCCCCCAGATCCAGTTTTCCCTCGGGCCGTGCGATCCCGCTGAACCCCACGGCCAAGCCCACCAAGGTGGCCAACATCAGCGCAACCACCCCCAGCTCAAGGCTGGCGGGCAGGCTGTCGCGGATGACCGCGGTCACCGCTTCGTTATTGGTGAGAGAGGTCCCTAAATCGCCCCGCAGCAGATCGGTGAGGTAGTGGCCGTATTGCACCAGCAGGGGTTGGTCCAGTCCGAGCTGCTGCCGAAGAGCGGCGCGGGCCTCCACGGGAGCGCGAATTCCCAGTAGGGCATCGATCGGATCGCCCGGGGCCACTCGAAGCAGCAGGAACACCAGGCTCGCGATCAGCCACAACATGAGCGGCATCAACGCCACGCGGCTGGCGAGATAGCGCAGCAGATGACGGCGGCGGCTCATCGATCGCTCAGGGCCTGCAGGACAAGTCGGCCCGTGCCATCAAACACCGGTTTCTCCAGCCGCGCTTGGGCCCAGGCGCGTGGCGCCACCTGCCACACCGGGATGTACGCGGCGCCGGCCGCTGTCCGACGTTGAATCGTTTGCAGCAGTGTCTGGCGTTGTAGGCCCTCCAATCGCTCGCTGTCCTCCAGTTGCTTCTGCAAGCCCGGGCTGCTCCAGAAGCTGCCGGCCGCGGCGGCATTGCCTTCCAGGCAGCGGCTTCCCTGGACCTTCTGGCAACCCAGCATCGGTAGGAGATAAATATCGGGATCGGGATAGTCGCCCACCCAATCGAGCAGGATCATCGGAAAGGCTCCTTGCTCCAGTTGCCGGTAGGCGGTGGTCGATTCCATCCCGCTGATCTCCAGCTGCAGGCAATCCCTCAGGTCCCGTTCCAGTTGGGCCTTCCACGTCAGGGCAAACAACTTGTCGGCAGGAACGTTGGAGCGGAAGGTGAGCGGCAAGGTCAAACGCCGCCCCTGGCAGTAGCCGGCCTTGCGGAACAGCGCCCGGGCTTCGGTTGGGTTGTAGCTCGGCCAGGCGGGTGGCTCTGAGCCTGCAAGAGGCGGTGGCACGAGCGAACGCAGCGGCGCTCGGATTCCGTAGCTCACCCGTTCGCTGATCAGTGCTCGGTTCAGGCTCAGAGCGATGGCCTGACGGAGCAGCGGTTGATCCAACGGCGGCCGGTTGCTCAGCAGCGTGAGGTAGCCGATTTCCACAGCTGGGCCGATCGCTTCCACCAGCTGGCCGCGCCTGGCGCGTTCGGCCAGTGCTTTTTGTTGATCGCTCTCAATCCCTTGAGACAACAGCACATCCACTTCGCCACTCACCAGCGCTCCGAACAGGGCGGTGGAGTTGCTGAGGCTGACCAGATGGATTCCCTGGTTGCGGGTGGCTGGCCCCCAGTAGTTGCTGAACGGAAGCAGTGTTTGTTTCTGGGGGCTTTTGCGTGCCAGCCGGTAGGGGCCTGTGCCCACGAAGCGATCCGCCAGTGCACGTTCGCGGTGCTGGCTGTAGGCGGTGGGCGACAGCGGCGTCAGGTTGATGGAGCTGAGCAGCGCCGCCAAAGCGCTGTAGGGCCGTTTCAGCTGCAACTCCAGTTCGTAGGGGCCGCTTGCCCGTACCGCTCTGATGCGGTCGTCGAGCAGATACCCCATCTTCCCGAGGGCGCGGAAGCGCTCCAGGCTGAACACCATGGCCTTGGCGTCGAAGCGGGTGCCGTCGTGAAACTGCACGCCCTGTCGAAGGGGAATGCGCGCCGTGAGTCCGTTGGCACTCAACTTGGGGAGCGCTGTGGCGAGGCGAGGCTGCAGTTGCCCCTTGGCATCGGCGGCGTAGAGGGGATCGCCGATCGCGCTCAGCAGCTGCATGCCAGCGAGTGTGGTGATATCCACCGGATCCACCGAGGCCACCGTGCTGTTGGTAGCTACCACCAGCTCACTGGCTGGATGACGGGGCTGGCAGCCCGGCAGGAGTGCCAGAGCTGGCACCAGCGCCGCCAGTGCTGAACGAACCAGGAGGCTGAGGGTCAAGACATCGGGCAAGCCCGCTTATTCAAGCCCCATGCACAAGGCGAGGCGCATGGTGGTGCTTGTGGCTGGCCACTTGCTGCAGGGAAATTTCAAAGACTGGTGAGCCGTGACGGGCCAGGGGCCAGCGGCGCACCCAGCAGCGGTTATGGCGGTCGTCAACGCCAATCACCTGATAGAGATTCTCGTCGGTGGTGAGGGTGACGCAATCACCCTGGTGAAGAGACATGGTTTGGTGTTCAGACAGAACGAAAGGACGTGGTGAAGTGGATTGGAACCAGCAGAGATGACGTAAGGAGAGGCGGTTCGTATAAGCCTTCTTTGTTACGGCTGGATCAAAGGTTCTTCTCGATACAAAGCAAGCGCTGCGTCAGCGGATTCAGATGGGCTGGGTTGTGATGCTCGTTCTCGCTTTGTGTCCAATCTGCCTCAGCACCGGCTCAGAGTGTCCGCAGGCAGGCGGCCAGGGCTTTCACGTCGGGGAGGGCCGTCATCGCGGCTAAGGCGCGGCGGAAATTGGCCTCCTGCACCTCATGGGTGATCACCACAATTTCGGCATCGGCGGAGTCTCCGCTGGTTTCAAACTGCACGATCGAGCGGATGGATACGCCGGCATCGCCGAAGCAGCTGCCGATGCGTCCGATGACGCCGGCCTGATCGCCGGTCTGCAAGCGCAGGTAGTTGCGGCTCAAGGTCTGCCCCTGATCCACCAGCCGGCAGGGGCGCCAGCGGCTGGCGGCCAGCAGTGGATCCAGACTGCCTCCTGAACCCGTTGCCTCACGGATGCCGGCGATGTTGAGGATGTCAGCCACCACGGCTGATGCCGTGGGACCAGCTCCGGCGCCTGGGCCGTAGAACATCACCCGGCCCACCGGATCACCCTCCACCAGAATGGCGTTATTCACGCCGTGCACCCCCGCTAGCGGATGCTCTTTGGGCAGCAGGGTGGGGCTCACCCGCACATCCAGTTGTACCGTGCCGTCGGAGTCGGTGCCGAGAAACTGGGCGGTGGCCACCAGCTTCACCACGTAGCCAAGCTGGGCGGCGTAATTCACATCGCGAGCATCAAGGCGGTTGATCCCCTCGGTTGGGATGGCTGAACGCTCGATGGGGCCGCCGTAGGCCAGGCCGGAGAGGATGGCGATCTTGTCGGCTGCATCACCGCCTTCCACATCGGCGGCCGGGTCGGCCTCGGCGTAACCCAGCCGCTGCGCATCGGCCAGCACATCGCCGTAGGCGGCACCCTCATCCGCCATGCGGCTAAGGATGTAATTGGTGGTGCCGTTGATGATGCCGCTCACCCGCTGGATGCGATTGCCCCCCAGCGATTGCTTCAGTGGTTCGATGATCGGGATGCCGCCGCCCACGGCTGCTTCGATCAGCACGTACACGCCCTGTTCGGCGGCAGCCGTAGCGATCTCGTCGCCATAGCGGGCAATCACCGCTTTGTTGGCCGTGACCACCGGTTTCCCTGCGGCAATGGCCGCCAGGATCAGGCTGCGGGCCGGCTCCAGGCCCCCCATCACCTCCACCACGATGTCCACGGCGGGGTCGTGAACCACTGCCATTGGATCGGTGCAGAGGATCTCGCTCGGCAGATCCACCGGCCTTGGTCGGCTGAGATCTCGCACGGCCACACGCTTCAGGCTGAGTTGCCCCACGAGCGGATGGCGGCCCTGAGGGGTGAGCAGGATCTCGGCAACGCCTGCTCCAACCGTGCCAAGTCCGAGCAAGCCGATGCCGATGGTCATGCCGCCCTGTGTGCGAAAGGGCAGATCCTAGAAATTGATGGTGCGCTTAGCCGCTGCTGCGATCAGCTGGCGAGGGCCTGTGCTTGCCCCTGCATCTGTTTGAGGATGTTCAGAAAGCCATTGGCCCGTGAGGGGGTAAGGCTGGCCTGCAGGCCCGTTTCACTCAAAAAAGCCGGATCGATCGCCGCCGCTGCTGCGGGCTCGAGCCCTTCCATGCCCTCGATCAGCAGAGCCAGCAATCCTTTGGTGATCGCTGCATCGGAATCGCCCTGCCAGTGCAGCTTTCCCTCCACCAGTTGCCCCACCACGTACACCTGAGACACGCAACCCTTCACTTTGAAGGCGTCGTTGCGGAATTCATCTGGCAGCGGCTGCAGCTTCTTGGCCAGCCAGAGCACGTATTCGTAGCGCCGCTTGGGATCGGCGGTGCCTTTGAGGCGTTCAACGATCTGATCGAGCTTTTCGCTGCCGGTGGCCATCAACGGGGACGACGAATGCGCTGGAGTCCCAGCAGCATGGCAGTTGCCCCAAGGGCGCTGAGCCAGGTGAGCGGGTTGTCCTGCAGTTGGCGTTGGCTGATCCGATCGAGCTGGGGTTGCCCATGCTCCACGGGCATCTCCAGATAGTCGCGGTGGCCGGGACCGCCATCCACCTGCAGCTCCCAATCCCCATTGGCCTGCTTCGGGAGCGCAAAGCTGAGCTGGCCCTCGGCATCGGTACGACCCAGCTCCACCGCTTGGCCGTCCGGGGCCACCAGCCTCACGATGGCGTCACTGGTGGGTTCGCCATTGGAGAAGCGGCTCTCCAGCATCAGGCTGTCGCTCAGGCTCTGCAGGCGAGTGAGACTGCTTTCAATGCCATGGGCCTGGGCTGCTGCCGGGCTCAGCACGATCGTGAGCACCAGCGCGCGCAAGATTTTGGAAAACGGCAGGGCCATCGCTGGTGCCAGGCGATCGAAAGCGTGAGTTAGCTAAGCGCGCTTCGATCAGGCCGACCAGCGGCTGCTGGCGTTGCGGGTCTTGCCGGCCTGAACCATGTGAACCATGGAGCTCACCATCATCGCCAGAGCGTCGTCGCTCTCTTGGCGGCCATTGAGTTCTGCGGCCAACACCTGTTCGGCCGCCGTGCCCCGGTTGATCCGAATGCTGGGGCCGCGGCGTGCTCCTTCTGCCATGACCGGATCCGAAGCCTTGCGGCTCGCATTGATGGCGGATTGAAACGCGTCGTTGGCCTGGAGATCCACAGAAGAGGTCTTTGCCTGCAGTGATCCTGCCAAAGCCAGCGAATCGCCGCGACGGATCGCATCAGGTTTAAACAGCTTGCAACCAATGCAGGCCCTGTTCATCCAGCCAGCCGTTGAAGGGCACATCCCACGGGTCGCGGGGCAAAGCGGGCACCACGCATCCCGCCGGCAGCACTGCCAGGGCCGCCACGTGCTGCCAGGAGGGATCACTTCGCAAGCGATCAAACCAGCCGCCGCCATAGCCCAGGCGAATGCCGCTGGTATCGAAGGCCAGCGCGGGGACCAGCAGCAGTCCAAGCTCCTCAGGCTGCAGAGCCGATCCTGTTGCTGGGGCCTGGATACCGGTGTCATCTGGGCTGAGCGTATCGCCCGGCTGCCAGCATCGATACGTGAGGGTGCCGGCCTCGACGCGCGGCAGGGCAAGGCGCTGACCCAGGCATGGCTGATTGGCCACGCTGCGTAGGTCGGCCTCACCGTTGAGGGGCCAGTAGAGGCCGAGTCGCTGCCCGGCTCTCAGCTCTGACATCACCGTGTTTGCGTGGCGTTGCAGATCCGGTTCGGCCGCGGGCAGCAACTGCTTGCGCCGACTGAGGAACTCCTGCCGCAACTCCGCTTTGCTGCTCACCGCTGGAACCAGCCAGTGAGGGCGGCTGCCAGGGCATCGGCGGCGTCATCCGGGCGGGGTGGCGTATCGAGGTTGAGCTCACGCATCACCGCCGCCAGCACGTCGTCCTTCTCGGCATGGCCGTGGCCGGCGAGGGCGAGCTTGATCTGCATCGGTGGGAACTCCACCACCGGGATCTGAAAGCGTGCCAGCGTCATCATCAGAACGCCGCGGGCTTGAACCACGGAGATGGTGGTGCTGGAGCGGTAGAAGAAAAACTTCTCCACGACCGCAAGATCTGGTTTCCAGGCGCGGATGAGCTGGCGCAGGTCGCGGGCGATCTCCACCATCCGATCCCCTTCACTACGGCCTGGATCGGTACGGATGATGCCGCAATCCAGGAGCTGCTGGCTGCCGCGTCCGGGCTTCCCGTCCACCGCAATCAGGCCGTAGCCCACGCGGGCTAGTCCCGGGTCGAGGCCGAGGATCACCATCGGGCCTCGACCACCAGATCAGGCCGCCAGGGCCAGTTCGAAGGCCCCGCGATCGGAGCTTTCGGGGCGCTCGAACACCTTGCAGAACACCTTCACGACCCGATCGCCGGAATCGATCTGCTCGAGGGGGTCTTTGCGCAGGCGGTGGCGCAGGCAGCAGGCAGCCACGCGGGCCACGTCGTCTTCCGTGACCTCAGTGCGGCCCTCGAAGGCGGCCAGGGCGCGGGCGGCGCGGTTGGTCACGATGTCGCCGCGCAGGCCATCCACATCCAGCTCGCCGCAGATGGCTGAAATGCGGATGCGCAGGTCATCGTCGATCTGCACGTGGGGCAGCCGGTTCTGGGCTTCCACCACCCGTGCCTGGAGACCGTCCTGGGTGGTTTGAACGGCGTCGTTGAAGCGATCCGGGTCGTTATCGAAGGCGGTGCGCTGGTCCACGACCTGCACGCGCAGTTCGGGATCGCGCACGGTGCGCACTTCCACGCTCATGCCAAATCGATCGAGCAGCTGCGGGCGCAGCTCGCCTTCCTCCGGGTTGCCGGAGCCGATCAGTACGAAACGGGCTGGGTGACGCACGCTCACGCCTTCACGCTCCACGGTGTTCCAGCCGGAAGCAGCCGAATCGAGCAGCACGTCCACCAGGTGGTCGTCGAGGAGGTTCACCTCATCCACGTAGAGCAGGCCGCGGTTGGCCTTAGCCAGCAGGCCGGGCTCGAAGGCCCTAACGCCCTCGCTAAGAGCCTTCTCAATGTCGATGGTGCCGCAGAGGCGATCTTCCGTGGCGCCCAAGGGCAGATCCACCATCGGCACCTGACGCTTCTCGATCGGCAGCTGTTCGCCGTGCTCGGCCCGCAGCCGCACCTCACTGCTCTGCAGATCGGGATCGTTCGGGGAGCTGTTGTAGGGGTCACCCGCGACAACATCGATCTCCGGCAGCAGATCCGCCAGGGCGCGGATGGTGGTGCTCTTGCCGGTGCCGCGGTCGCCCATGATCATCACCCCGCCAATGCGGGGATCAATCACGTTCAGCAACAGAGCGAGCTTCATCTCCTCCTGGCCCACGATGGCGGTGAAGGGGAAGACCCTGCGCTTGCGGGCTTGCATCAGTGAGGAGAAGCGGTCTGTTCGGGGGATTGTTTCACAGGCAGCAGGCTGAGGACCTGCGGCGGTGTGGCATCTGCTGGGTAGATCAGCCGCACCCGCAGATTGCGGTTCGCTCCGGGCGCCAGGCTCACCGTGCCCAGGGCCGGACCCTGCTGACCCACCCGCTGTACCAGATGGAAGCTGCGGCGTCCAGCAGCACTGCCTCCCTCTCCATCGAGGCCCGTGGTCTCAACCGTGCCGCGGAACATCACCGATCTGCCGGGATGGGCGTTGAAGCGCAGCCCACCCTGGGCTTGATCGCTCTTCAGCGGTGATTCCAGCGCTAGCTCAAGTTGCACCGGCTTGGTGGAGGTGTTGCGCAGGGGAATCGAGAGGTTGTATTCCACCCCGTAATTGCCGTGGGCGGCCCAGGCGGTGCCGGGGTAGAAGGCTTTGAGTTCGGCGGTTTGCACTTGAGCGGTGCCAAGGCTGCCGCGCTCTAGAGAGGCAATTGGCCAGGAGATCGGGGCTCGATTGGTTGCGAGATAGGGCTTGCCTGGATCGGTGATCGTGGCGTTCCACACGCTGCCGATCTGCACACCGCTGACCCGTGAGTACACGATCCGGCCGCTGGCCCCGCGGGGAGTGGGCTGATGCTCTTTCGGGCTGAGCGCTCCATCGAGCAGCTCCGCCCAGCGACTGGCCGGCGGAGGCTGATCGCCATTCCCGAAGGCCGCCAGGGTTGCAAGGCTGACCGGGCCATTGCTCTGGAGACGCAGCTGCAGGTTGCGCCCGTTGAGTAGTGGGTCAAGCCCGCTCACCGGAAGGGGGAGCACCATCAGGGTGCTGAGACGGCCAGGCTCGAGCGTCCAGCGCTCTGCTGCAAGTCCATTGCGCTGGCGGGCGAGGAGTTCGGTGGCGACGCGGCTGCCGGGGCCGCTGTAGGTCTGTCCGTCCTGGGACATCACGGCCGGCAATGGCAGGAAAGGGGCCTGAGGTTGCAGCTTGTCCGTGGCCTGGGAGAGCGCCGTGGAGCCCGCGAGCAGCTGCAGCGTGACCGGTTGATTGCCGCGGGGCTGCGCGACGACCGCTAGCCAGAGCGTGGAGTCGAGGCTGTCGGGCTTGCCGGCATACACGTGGTGGCTGAACAGATCGAAGCGGCCGTTGAGCGCTACGTCGAGGTGGGCCTGCGGCACAGGCCGGCTGGCGCCTGGGAAAGTGGAGAGCAGGATCCCGGGGCCGGTGATCAGTTCTGGGTTGTTGTCGTTGACCACCAGCACTGAATCCAGGCCGCCAGGCAGTGGCGCCACGGTTTGAGGACGCAGGATCGGCGCCGGTGCTGAGGCCGGAGCAGGCGAGGCCGCAAGCAGCAGGGGCAGCATCATCGGGTTGCAGCGGGAGCAGCTCCACCCGGCTTGCCGATCAGGGCACGGGCCACCTCAGCGGCCATGGCACGGATCAGATCGGTGGAGCGCTGATCGTTGAAAGGACCTTTCACCATGAAAGCGGCCACGGCCCGCTGCCCGTTGGGCAGCTGGATCAGCCCGCCATCGGCATAAGCGATACCGATGTCGCCGGTTTTATTGAGCACGGTGACGCCATGGGCCAACAGGTCGCTGTCGGGAGTGGCGGAATCGCCGCCCAGGCCCATCAGCAGACCCAGAGGCAACAGGGTGTTGGTGCGCGATGTACCCATCACTTCGCGGAAGAGGTCGCGGGCGCGGGGGCTGAGCATGTCGCCGGTGTCCACCAGGGCGATGGCGCGGGCCAGATCCAGGGAGCTGGTGGTGTTGGTGCCATCGAGATCGGGCAACCAGTTGTTCACCACGGTGGCGCTGAGGCCCATGGCCTGGAAGCGAGCGTTGAGGGCGATTTTGCCCCCGAGCCGCTTGATCAGCAGGTTGGTGGCGCTGTTGTCGCTCACCCGGATCATCTCGGTGGCCGCCTCCCAGAAGGGAAAGCGGGTGCCGAGCGGCTTGCTGGCCATCCAGCCCGCTCCGCCGCCGATCACCTCCTTGGTGAGAATCAGCGGTTCGTTCCAGCGCAGCTTGCCGGCATCGAGATCCTCAAGGCCGGCCAACAGGATTGGTGTCTTGATCGAGCTGGCGGCCGGTAAGGCTTTATCGGGTTGGAGTTGGGCGTAGCGGCCGTCATCGAGCACCAGCAGGTAGCCGCTGGCTTGAAGATCTTTGTGGCGGGCGGCCAGCTGGGCCCACTTCTGGCTCACGGCGGTGAGCTCGGTTTTGGGCTCGAAACG
The DNA here is from genome assembly GCA_044238295.1 of Vulcanococcus sp. GTDB lineage: Bacteria > Cyanobacteriota > Cyanobacteriia > PCC-6307 > Cyanobiaceae > Vulcanococcus. The sequence goes on along the minus strand of JBIIDQ010000001.1, from coordinate 4,675 downwards.
TCCCAGTGCCAGTCCCCGCGGCAGAGGCTGGGCTGACGGCATGAGCGCCGGGGGTTGGTTGCTGGTTGAACCCTTGGAGCCTCCTGCCAGTTGCGGGGCCAGCAGCTTCAAGCCGGTGCCAGTGATCACGCCAAGGCCAATACCCATCACAGCCAGTCGCAGCACCAGCCGCAGCGGTGCCCCCCAGCCCGGGGTACTGCTGGAGCGGTTGGGGCGACTCGCGCTCACGGCTGCTGGCTGTTGGCGGACGGATCGGACGTTAAGGGGTCTGCCGCTGGGATGCCCAGCGCAGTTGACGCACCATTCCGCGCAGCAGCGCGACCTCCTGTTGCTGCACCTGGGCCCTCTGCAGGAGGGCCCTCAGCTTGGCCATGCGGGCTTCGGCGGTGTGTGGGTACAGAAACCCAACCTCCAGAAGCAGTGCTTCGGCGTCGGCTAGGGCCGCCTCGAGATCGCCGCGTTTGCAGAGTTCGCCGGCGCTCTCGTTCAGGGCTGTCTGTATCAAAGGACGCCCATCGGTTTGGGCCCGGCAGTTCTGCAGTTCATGCAGGCAGATCGCCACTGCATGGGAGAGGTTGAGGGAGGCGTAGGCCTCGCTGGTGTCGAGCCGCACGACCCGGCCGGCCTGCAGCAGTTCCCCATTGCTTAAGCCGCGATCTTCTCTGCCGAACACGAGGGCCGCAGCAGCAGGCCCCTGGGCTCCCTCCCACAGCCAGCTCAGGGCTGGCGCCGGGTCGCTTAGGGGCAGGCTTTCGGTTTCCATCCGCCCGCTGGTGGCCACCACCCGCTGGCAATCACTCAGGGCTGCAGCGAGGTTGGGGTAAAGCTGGGCTTGCTCGAGGACGGTTTCACCGTGCACGGCCATCTGGCGGGCTTCCGCGCCCAGATGGTCGCAGCGCGGGGTCACCAGGCGGAGCTGAGGAATCTCGAAATTGGCGCAGAGCCTGGCCACGCTTCCCACATTCAGCGGGCCCGCGGGCTCCACCAGCACCACCGCCAGGCTCATGTGAGCGTGTGCAAATAGGTGAGCAAGTCAGCCATGGCCTGGGGCTCGGGCTGGAAGCGCGGCATGGGCGGGGTACGGCCACTCACCACTTGTTGGATCAGCTGGCGGTTGTTTTTGCGGCTGTCCACCCCGTGAAGGTTCGGCCCCACTAGCCCTTGGGCTGCGATGCCATGACAGCCGGCGCAGTTGATCAGAAACAGCTGCTCACCACGCTCGGCGGAGCCGCTGAGCTGGAGGGTGCTGCGGGTGTACGGGTCGCTGCGGGCGGCCGGCAGCACCACGAGTGCCAGCAGGGCAACACAAGCCGCGGCAAGCAGCACAAGAGCAGGGATCAGCCCACGACTGGTGGTGCTGGCGTTGTTGCTCTCAGGAATGGAGGGTCCGATCACAGATGGTGCGAACAGGTCGCGCTGGGCGCTGGGGGCGTGAAAGAATTGTGCAACCAATGCTGGTGCTTCACCCCATGATCGAACCCCTGCTCTGCGGCATCGTGCTCGGTCTGATTCCCGTGACCCTTGCCGGCCTCTTTGTTGCGGCTTGGAACCAGTACCGCCGCGGCAGTGCCCTCGGAGGCTGAGCTCATCAGCGCGGCAGCAGCACCAGCACCGTGCTGCTGCCGTAGCGCTTCTGCTTGGCCAGCTTCCAGCCTTCAAACGCCTCGTTCGTGAGATCGGGTAAGGCTGTTGAGCTGCATTCGAGCAGCATTGCTCCATTGTTGTTGACCCAGTCACCCTGCTTGACCGCCGCTGCCACGGGCCCGTAGAGCCCTGCGGAGTAGGGAGGATCGGCATAGATCACGTGAAAGGGCTGCTCCTGGGCTGGCCGGCCCCGATCAAGCCAACGCAACACGTCTTGGCATACCACTTCAACGTTTGGGGGCTTGGTCTGAGCGGAGGCCGTGAGCTCAAGGTTGGTGCGACTGATGGCGGCCATGGAGCGCTGCTGATCCACAGCAACCACAGTGGCTGCTCCGCGCTGGAGTGCTTCGCAACCCATGACGCCGCTGCCGCAGAACAGGTCCAGCCAGTGGCAGCCTGGTAGTTCAGCGGCCAGCATGTTCATCACTGCCAGCCGCACCCGTGAGGGGGTGGGCCTGGCAATGTCTCCAGGCGGACTATGCAGGCGGCGGCCGCCGCTGAGGCGCAGGCTCATTCCAGTTGCTCAACCCAGCGCACCCAGCGGCGCAGCATCGCCTCACCACTCAGGCTTGATTTTTCCGGGTGAAATTGGCAGGCTCCGATTCGGCCCTGCCAGACCGCTGCGGTGAGGCTGTGCTGGCCGAAGCTCACTGCTGCGGTTATGCAGGCAGGGTCGCGCGGCATGGCTGCGTAGGAATGCACGAAGTACATCCATTCCGGCTTTCCATCCTCGGGCAGCAGCGGGCTGGGAGTCATCGCTTGCAGAGCTTCCCAGCCCATGTGGGGGATGGGATGGCCGCTTTGGCGCGGCAGCGCCGCCACATGGCCGGCCAGAAGCCCCAGTCCTTCGCGTTCGCCCTCGTCACTGCCTTCAAAAAGCAATTGCAAGCCCAGGCAGATGCCTAACAGTGGTCGCTGATCGTTGCACCACCGATGCAGGGCTGGCACTAGGGCAGCGCTGTGTAGGCTCTCCATGGCGGGATCAAACGCTCCGACCCCTGGCAGAACCAAGGCATCGCAGCTCTCCATGGCGCTCCCGCTGGTTACCGCCTGGATGCTGCAGCCCAGTCGCTCGAAGGCTCGCTGCACCGAGTGCAAGTTGCCCATGCCGTAGTCGATCAGGCCGATGCTTGTCATGGGCAGGCGATGGAGCTGCGGATCCTTTGGCCAGGTTGCTCGATCGCCGGGGCCACCTCCAGCGGTAGGTCGTTGAGCCGATCGATGAGCTGGTAGAGCTGTCCCACCCGGCGCCGATCGAGATGAAAGCGCAGGCATGGCCGCAAGATACCGTTGCTGTCACAGCTCTCCCCTTGGCTGATGCTGCCTTCATCCACCAGGGCGTCGAATTCGCGGTTGAGGATGGCCACAGTGTCGCTGCTGAGCTCGCTGTGCAGCAGCAGTTCCAAGCGGTCTTCGGCGAACTGGGCGGTGTGGAATACCCGGTAGAAGTGGCAGATGTGCTGCATGGCCTCTGCAGCTGTGCTTGCTTGCTTGAGCAGGCCAGTGTCTTCTGGGGAGATCAAGTTGCGACTGGCCAAATCCTGCTGGATGTCTTGGAGCCAGTCGGGCCAGAAGTGATCGCCGCTCGGGGCCAGCATCACGAGAGGAATCGGCGGCGTGCGACCGGTTTGGATCAGGGTCAGGGATTCGAACAGTTCATCGAAGGTTCCGAAGCCGCCAGGCATCACCACGAGCGCGTCACTTTCCCGCAAAAAGAACAACTTGCGCGTGAAGAAATAACGAAAGTGAAGTAGTCGCCCATCGCAGCTATTGACGAAGCGATTGGCATGCTGCTCAAACGGCAGATCCACATTCAGACCGATGCTGTTCTCACAGCCTGCACCGCTGTTGGCTGCCTCCATGATGCCCCCGCCGGCACCAGTCATCACCTCGAAGCCACGCTCAACGGCTTCCAGTGCGAGCTCCTGGGCGAGCTTGTAGGCGGGTTCATCGGGACTCGTTCTGGCGGAGCCGAACACCGTCACCTTGCGGGTCTGGCGGCGTGGGGCGAACTCGTTGAAGCCGTCGCGTAGATCGGCCAAGGCCCCATTGATCAAGCGCCACTCATCGGTGTCGCGGCTGTTGCGTGCAATCTCCAGCAGGCTCACGATGCTGCGTTCAATCGCGCGCCGCTGCGGGTGGTTTTGCAGCTCTTGATCGAGGGCCTGAAGAGGGCTCTGCTCCATCAACCGAAGGGGTGATCGGGGGACTTGGTTTGGGGATGTGGCATGAAAAAGCCCGGCTCATGGCCGGGCTTCGAGGCTATCGGGGCGTGAATCACACCCTTCGCCTGATCAGAGATATTTGGAGATGGTTCCGGAGAGAGTGGTTTTGGGTACAGCGCCCACAACGGTGTCCACTTTCTGACCGTCCTTGAACACCATCAGCGTGGGAATGCTGCGGATGCCGTATTGGCTGGCCACGTTGGGGTTCTCATCGGTGTTCAGCTTGAACACCTTGATCTTGCCCTCGAATTCTTTGGCGATTTCGTCAACGATTGGGGCCACCATGCGGCAGGGGCCACACCAGGGGGCCCAGAAATCCACCAGCACAGGCACATCGCTCTTGAGCACGTCTTGCTCGAAGGATGCGTCGGTGACGGCTGCGGCGCTGGACATCCGAGGTTGGGTCAGTGTTTTGGGAATCTAGCAATGCTTTCCGGCCTGGTTTCAGCCCTGCTGGAAGTCGTTACCGGCAGTGCTGGAACCAAGCCACACCAGGTCCTGATCAAGACAGAAGGCCCAGACGCGCCGGGCCGGGGGGTGTGAGGAGTGTGTGGGCCGAAGCCCGCACGTGATGAGGGTAACGCCGCTGTCTGCCGCGTTAGAGGCTGAACGGCTACTTGCCCATGCCTAGCTGCTGGGCTTTCTGGTACACCTTGCCTTCGGTGAGCAGCGAAGGGGCTACCACCACTTCCACCTGCTGCATCTCCTTGAGGGTGCGGGCTCCCAGGGTGCCCATGGAGGTGCGGATGCAACCCAGCAGATTTTGGGTGCCGTCATCGAGGGAGGCGGGGCCGCGCAGGATCTTC